>RFYG01000064.1 GCA_009925685.1 Pseudomonadota bacterium | reverse complement strand
TTTGACTTCGTTGCAACGGCTTTTTCTTATTAATAACGATCAACTTAGCAATACCCCAGAAACAGTAAGTATATTGGAAAATTTGGAACTTGTAAACAATCATAATGATGGTTTTATATTAGGATGGCCAGAGCATCTAGATCGTAATATATTGGTAACAAAGATAAAGAGTTTAATTTGCGATGCCTATAAAGAATATTACTCTTCTAAACCAGAGATTGCTGAAAAAATCGGCATTAATGAACCAATTGATGAGGAAACCACTCCATTCCTACGCCTCGCTCATCGATTTATGAAAGAATCTTTAGACGAACGCGGGAGCATGAAAAAAATTGTAGATATGATGTTGCCAGTTGCAGAATCTATTAAAAAAGATCCTTCTTTATTAGAACATATCGATGCTTCTGCTTCAATACATACAGATGCTTGTATTAATCAACCGGTCGCAGGATTAACTGAAATTGCTAATATTATTGATGTGGTAAAAGCTGAGACTATTCCTGAAAAACTTGAAAAAGTTAAAGTTATTATGGCTATTAATGTTATAAGACAAGAAGTTGGAAAATTTAACCGTAAAGGAGTTGAGGCAGAATTAGCTAATGCAATGCTTAGAGAAGTTCATAATAAATTACTTTCCGAAGGAGAAATTAAAGAAAAATGGTCAGGAATTCCTGATGGTATAGCCTATGAAAGACTTGTTAAGAATTTATTAGTTGATGAAGTTGTTAATAAAATAAAAGAAAAAGTTATACTAGAATTAAATAAACCATTAGAAGTTGTTGCTGATAATGTTTGCGAAGGAACTCTGGGGGATTTTTGGTCTAAGATTATTTTGGATAAAGAATATTTATCGAAAATCAATGAAAGTGAAGATGTTTTAACAATAAAATCTCAGATTGAAAAACTTGATAATAATGATGAAGAATATCAAAAGAAAATTGAAGAACTTAGTAAGGAACTTAAAAAAGCAGAACTTTCATGTAAAGAAAAAATTCTTACAAAATCTAGAGAAGAGACTTTTAAGGCAATTGAAGCCAATCCACCAAGTAAATCTCCAACTCCAAGTGGAAAAGAACATCCTCAGGGTAGTGAGAGTCGAAAAATGTAATATTGAGTAAAAATCTAGGCAATTCTAACGAAGTAAAGAAAAGCTAAAAACCATGAGGTTTTGATATGAGGAGTTGTGAACGTTATTAGCTAAAAAGCAAAACGGTAACACTTTTTTTAATTATATCTTAGAAGGTTGAGTGGAAGAATATTAGAAAAGCCCAAATAAGATGTTAAAAGTTTTGTAAAACACTTTATTTGGGCTTTGGATTGGATAATTAACGAGAATAAAATTCTGTAATTAGATGTGGTTCCATTTCTATAGCGTAGGGAACCTCAGCAAAAGTAGGTTTCTCAATCAATTTTATTGAAAAATTTTCTTTATCAAGTTGAAGATAAGACGGGATATCTCTCTCCATTTTTTGAAGCGAGTCTATTAAGATATTAAGTTTGCGGGATTTTTCGCGAACCTGAACTATATCTCCAACTTTAAGTCTATATGATGGAATATTAACGACTTTTCCGTTTACTAAAACATGTTTATGATTAACAAACTGTCTGGCCGAAAAGACCGTTGGAACAAAATTTGCTCTGTAAACAACTGCATCGAGACGGCTTTCGAGAGTTCCGATAAAGTTTTCACTTGCATCGCCTTTCATTCGTGATGCTAATTTAAAGGTGTTGTAGAATTGTTTTTCAGAAATATTTCCGTAGTAAAATTTCATTCTTTGTTTTGCACGAAGCTGAACTCCATAATCGCTTGAGCGACCTTTTGAAGCTGCGCCATGTTGGCCCGGTCGATAATTTCGTTTGGTGAATGAATCATTGGCTTGGCCCCATAGGCTTCCACCAAGTTTTCTGCTAAGTTTTTTCTTAGCTGTAAGTCTTTTAGTCATTATTAATTTTGATTTTTTGCTTTATTTTCCATTGGATTTGATGGATTCAAGATAAATCTTGGTTGCCACCAAATTTTTAGTAAACGAAACGTTTATTAAAGGTTAAAGCTAGATACCTTCGCGACATTTTTTACAAAAAATTATCTTAGTCAAGAAATCTTTTAGATGATGATTGGCTTGGCGTAGTAGCCTAAAATTTTAACGAAAGGTTTTATTTTGGATTGCGAGAGTTTTTTAAAATTTGATGAATTTTCATTAATGAAGTTATTAATTTCAACAAGATGAAATCTAATTCCCTCAAATTGAGTGACCTGAACTGATTTAAGTATTTTTGCCTCGAATCCGCATTCTTTCAGTGCATTTAGAACCAATAATTTACTAACTTCTTTGTTAGTTTCTATCGATAATAAAGTGTTGTCATCGCATGATTGCTCAATTTCTTTAATCGCAACCGCAACTAAATTTATTTTATCAATATTTTTGTTGTTATCGTGATGTTCAATAAATGGAATTTTAGCAAAAATTTTTATATTTGAGCGATTATTGGCTAAAGATATCCACCAATTTTCTTTGGTATCTTCTTTTTTGTCGTTATCTTCATTATTCGAAGGGAGTGCAAAGATGCCAATTTGACAATTATTATTTTCTAATTCATTAGCAACACTGTTGGCGCTATCAAAATTCAAAATAGGCACCTCATCATTATAATAATTTTTGACAAGATGAGTATAATCGGAAATATTTTTTGGGTTATGAATGGCAATTTTGATTTTTTGTTCACTCATATTGGCGGTAGTGATGATTTTACGCCAGATGCTTATAATGGTTGATTTTGGGAACTGATCTTCGCTAATTTTGACTAGATTTTTAATCATATCAGCCTCTCGCCCCGAGCGAATAAAAAATTTTTCATTATTGCTTTTTTTGAGTTGAGCAACATTTTGAACAATTTTCATTCTATCTTTGAGGAGTTCCAAAATTTTCAAATCAATTTGATCTATGTGGTTTCGGTAGTAGTTGAGATCTTTATTGTGTTGATTTTCGTCCATTGATTTTTAATAATTAAAATTATTTTTTTTAATTTAATTTATAAAAATTAATGAAAGTTAAGTCAAGATTTGGTCCTTCATATAATGAGTTCGAGATTGGTGAAGTTGAATATTTTGCAAAAGATTCAAAATTAAAATTATCCTCCGGAATTGAAATTGATAATTTTCCAATTGCTTATCAAACATACGGAAAGCTTGATGCCAAAAAATCTAACGCCATCTTAATTTGTCACGCTCTAACGGGAGATCAATATGTTGCAAGCAAGAATCCAGTGGTTCAGAAAGATGGTTGGTGGGATTTTATGGTTGGCAGTGGAAAGCCAATTGATACCGACAAATTTTTTGTAATTTGTTCAAATATTATTGGCGGTTGCATGGGTTCGTTCGGTCCAAAATCAATTGATCCTAAAACTCAAAAACCCTTTGCTCAAACTTTTCCGTTTCTAACTATTTATGATATGGTTCGCGCGCAGAATCTTTTAATCGAAAGCTTCGGAATCGAAAGATTGCATGCGGTTATTGGAGGATCAACGGGTGGCATGCAAGTTTTGGCTTGGGGCGTTTTGTTTCCTCATAAAGTTAGCACCCTAATTCCAATGTCAACCTCATATCGCCATTCTCCGCAAAATATCGCATTTCATGAAGTTGGAAGGCAGGCTATAATGACAGATCCAGATTGGTGTGACGGCTATTATTTATCACATAAAAAATTTCCGAAAAATGGTCTATCGCTTGCTCGAATGACTGCCCACATAACTTATCTTTCAGAAAATGCTCTTCAAAGCAAATTTGGGCGAAATTTAAAAAATAAATCGGGGTTTTCTTTCAGTGCACAGAGAGATTTTGAAGTAGAAAATTATCTTCATTATCAAGGCAATCGTTTTGTCGAGAGATTTGACCCAAATTCATATTTAATAATTACCCGTGCAGTTGACTATTTTGATTTGGAAACCGATTTCGAGGGCAATTTATCAAAAGCTTTTTTTGAATTATCCAAAAATAAATCTTGCAAAGTTTGCGTTATTTCTTTCTCCGATGATTGGCTTTTTCCACCAAGTGAATCTAAAAAACTAACTCATTCACTTTCGGCTTGTAGTGTTAATGTAAGTTCTGTGGTTATTGATAGCTCAGGAGGTCACGATTCATTTTTATTAAAAAATAATATTTTTGAAAAAACAATTAGCGGTTTATTGATTGAAAATTAAAATTCCAAAAACTAGCTTAACAATTTTTTTAACTTTTGCTTTATGAACTATGCAAAATAGCCAAAGTATAAATCCCCAAAAAATTCGTTTCGATTTACAAATTATTGCCGATCTAATTAAGTCCAATTCCAAGGTCCTTGATATAGGTTGCGGAGATGGACAATTGTTGAGTTTTTTAAAGCAAACAAAAAATATTGATGGAAGGGGTATTGAAATTTCTCATACTCAAGTTAGTAAAGCCTTAATTAAAGGTTTGTCGGTTATTCATGGAAATGCCGAAAACGACCTCATGATTTATCCCGATAACTCTTTTGATTATGCGGTTTTAAGTCAAACTATTCAGGCTACGCACAATCCTCCAAAAATTTTACTAGAGATGCTAAGAATCGCCCAATATGCGATCGTTTCATTGCCAAATTTTGCTCATTTTCAAAATCGTTTTGAAATTATGTTTCGAGGAAAAATGCCAGTTAATAAAACTATTCCATTTCAGTGGTACGAAACTCCAAATATTCATTTTTGTTCAATAACTGATTTTGAAAAACTCTGTTTTGATTTGCATTTGAATCTAGAAAAAAAAATATTTCTTACCTCGCATCATAAACTTTTGGGTTTTTTAGGAAGGGAAATAATCGCTAATCTTATTGCGCGGTATGGAATATTTTTAATCACCAAAAAGGAATTATTTGCTACTGGTCAGGAAGAGTTTGCATTTAAAAAGATTGTTAATCTAGGATACAAGCCCGCAGTTCAGAGTTTTTTTATTAAAGATAAAAATTAATGTTTAATTTTCTTTACCCCATCACAGTTTTAATAATTTTGTCATCTTGTTCATTTGATTACGATAATTCATCAATAAAAAATAAAAAAAGATATTCAAAAAATTTTGACGGTAAGTTTCGAAATGCCGGAAGAGTTATTGCTCGCAAAATAAGACCTTCAGAATCAATGCAAGCGGGTTTACCAAAGCAAAATAATTCAAATTTCATTGCCTCTGATTATGAAGGCTACAATTCTAAAAATTATAGAGATTATAAAATTCGCGACCAACGAGTTGACAAATATTCCACAAATTCTTTACGTCGAGAAACTAGCTTCAAAAAAATAGAGGATGCCGAAAATATTGATGAATTATATGAGGTTAATGAAATTGATGAACCAATTATCGACAAAAATAATATCTTAGAGTCGGGAGTTTATTCGGGTCATTTTAAAATTGGTCAACCCTACACGGCATTTGGTGTTTCCTATATTCCGCAAGATTACGAAAGTTTTGAAGAAATAGGGACGGCTTCATGGTACGGCTCTGATTTTCATGGTAAAAAAACTGCCAACGGCGAGATATATAATATGGGAGATTTAACCGCCGCTCATCCAACATTACCTTTACCATCGCTTATCAAATTAACTAACTTGCAAAACGGTAAATCGCAAATTTTGCGAGTTAATGATCGCGGGCCGTTTGCTAAAAATAGGGTAATTGATGTTTCTGAAAAAGCCGCCGAGCTTTTGGGTTTTAAAAATAAAGGCACTACTGAAGTCAAGGTCGAACTTTTACGCGATGATACTGATCAAATGCTTGAGAAGCTTCAAATAAAGAACAATACTTTTTGAAGCGGTTCAATCTAAATTATCTACAAATATATTTTTTTATAGACTCAATTAAGATTAATATTTAATTTTTTTTTAATTAAATCAATTTATTAAAAATTATGAGCAATATTATTGAAAATCAGCCAATTGATTACGAGTTTTTAAAAAAAATAATCGGTGACGATAAAGAGTTTGAGAAAGAACTTTTTAACATTTTTATCGATAGTTCAAAATACAATATCTCAAAACTAGAGAAAGCAATTCTATCTGAAGATAATAATTCTTGGTACATGGCGTCTCATGCTATGAAGGGTTCTTCAGCTTCAATTGGAGCATTTTCTTTGTCCAAAGCTCTCGAAGTAGCGCAAAAAATTTCCGACGACAAATTGGATAAAAAAATAGAAATACTAGATAATATCAAACTAGAGTTTGAAATTGTGCATGAATTTATTAAAAAGAAGTTGGGGTAGTTGCATTTAGTTGTTAATCTTGGTGTATTTTAGTTTTTCACAATCTTTTATAAAATTTTTTTTATCAATTTCGTTCTTGGAATTAATTGTGGTCATGCAACTCACAATAAATTTTTTTCTAAGCCAAGATATTTCTTGTTTCGAATAAATTCCGCGAGTTGAATTGTCAATTTTTGAAATTTTCTTTATATTTTCTTGAGCAACCTTTTCTTTTTCAGCTTTCCCTAAAAAATCATTTTCATTAATTCCAAATGACTCAAAGTTATTCCTATTGTCGCGGTCTGAATTTAGGTTACGATTTTTAATTTTGTTATCGACTCTATCTTCTTCTTTTATCATTTCGTCGTTGAATCTCAGATAAGCTTGTTTTTGACAAATAATTTTTTCCTTTGCTTCAGTTTCTGTGATTTTTTTATTTGAATCATTAAGGCATTTTTGAAAATTCATAACGCTATCGGAGCATTTTTTAAAATCATCGCTTGACGGTTTAAAGCTTGTGCATTCGGGGTTTTCGGCAATTTTTTTTTGATTTTCATCAAAAGATTTTTTAATTCTTTTATCAATTACAAAAGCGATGTCATATGACTTATTATGATATTTTTGATACTGATTATTGCTAAAAGGCGGTTCGGCAAAGTTAAGTTCAATTAAATTTTTGCGACATTGATAATATTCTTCTACTTTAATTTGTTCTTTAGATTGATTATCATAGCCTAATTTAAGGCATTTTTTATGATCAATTTCTTCAAGTTTGTTTACTTCTTTAACAATATTGTTTTCCTGATTTTTTGAAATAATTAAAGAAATTTGCGTAACTAAGTCAGAAATTTTTTGGTTGAATTCTATTTGGCGTGGCAAGACTGGATAAACTTCGAGATGAAATTTAGAAAATGATAAACGACAATGCCAATATAATTTGCTGTCAATATTATTATTTTTATCAAAATTGAGTTTTAGTTTGACGCAAGTTTGGTGGTCAACTTCTTCAAGTGAATTAATATCAGAAAAATTAGAAATTAAGTAAGGACGTTTTTTATTTGCACAAGATAACATAAAAACACAAAGCAAAATTGTTAATGTTTTTAAAAAATTATCATTCATTATAAAAAAACTATTAAAT
>RFYG01000063.1 GCA_009925685.1 Pseudomonadota bacterium | reverse complement strand
GGGGCAATGGCGACCAAAAAAGAGGCGCATAAAGAAAGTTTTATAAGTTGTTTAGTTTGTTTTTTCATAAGGTGAATTTTTTGATAATGCGTTTGAATCAAATTTTATTATAGTTTTATTATCAAATTCCTTATGTCAATAATTTGAAGCATCAAATACGGTTTGTATATTTTTGCAATAAATTATGAGAAATTAGCATACTCTAAGAGCCCATTTTTGGAGAAAATAATATAATAAAAAATTATTTTAACTCTTTTATTTCCCATTCTAGATCGATTCCGAACTCTTCATGAATCTGTTTTCTGGCCTCATTACCAAGATTTAAAAGATCTTCCGATTTAGCCTTTCCAGTATTTATAAGAAAATTGCAATGTTTTGATGAAAATTGCGCATCACCAAGTTTTTTACCTCTAAATCCAACGGCATCAATTAATTCCCAAGCTTTCTTTTGAGGGGGATTTTTAAAGGTACTACCACCTGTTTTAGCGCGAATTGGTTGCGAAGCTTCGCGTTGAATTTGAAGTTGATTTATTTTTTCGCTCACCAAAAATTTATCGGTCAAATTAATTTTAAATATGCCCTCGATAAAAATATATTTTTTAGCCAAGTTGTTACCGCGATAGAAAAATCCAAAATCGCTATTATTAATTTCTAAACAATTTCCCTCAATATCAACAGCTTTGGCTTTTATTAAAGTACTTGAAATCTCTGATCCGTAGCATCCGGCGTTCATGGCGATTGCGCCCCCAATTGTTCCGGGAATTCCGCTCAAAAATTCTAGGCCCCCTAGCCCATAATTTTTACAATATTGAGCAACGGTTTGACAAAGCGACGCTCCGCCTATTGTAATCGATAAGTCGTCGTGAATAATTTTAGCAAAATCAGAAGATAGTTTTATTAAAATCCCGCTTATTCCCTGATCCGAAATAATTACATTTGAGCCTGCGCCAATAACCTGTATTTTAATTTTTGGATCGATATTTTTAAGAAAATTTGACAAATCTTGTAAATCTTTTGGTTTAAATAAAACTTCGGCTCTACCATCAAGATCAAACCAGTTTGTAACCTTGGAATCAAATTTATATTGACCTCTAACAATCGGGAGTTTTGATTTATCGATCATATTTTATAATTTCGATTAAAATTGAGTTTCTGCCTTCAGCGCGAGCTTTTTTTTGATATTTAGTTTCTATCCAGTCATTAGGAAAATTTTGCCATGAATTTTTTGAATTCGCTAGCCAGTTAAATTTTTTTGAGCTCAAAATATTGCTTAGAATCCAAGTTTTATAAGAATCGTGATCGGTGGCGATAATAATTTTGCCATTTGGTGTTAAAATTCTTGCTAATGAATTATCGAGAAAGTCGGTATTTATTAGGCGTCGCTTGAAGTGTTTTGATTTTGGCCAAGGATCGGGAAATAAAATATAAATTTTTTCAAAGAAGTTATCAGGAATCTTATCAATTATTAATCTTAAATCATTATTAATTATTTTAAGATTTGGCAAAAATTTTTTTTCGAGCATTCCCAAAAGATGAACAACCCCGTTTAAATGGGGCTCGCAACCGTAAAAGTTAATCGTCGGATTTTGATTGGCCTTGTTAAAAATAAAATCCCCAAAACCAAAACCAATTTCTAAATGATTGATTTTTTGCGAACCCGCGAAATCAAAAATTTGATATTCTTTAAGCTTATTAATTAATAAATTTTTTTTATGGTCTGAGAGTTTACGGCTTTTGATCCGCCCAAAACTTCGAATTATTTTCGGGTTATTTTGCCAGTTTTTCGACTCGCAATAAGTGTCTTTTTCCATCAAATTTTTGAGATAAAAATGTTTTACAGATGTTGAGGGCGTATTTTGGTTTAAGAATTCTTGCGCCCAGACAAATTACGTTGGCGTTGTTGTGAGCTCTGGCGAGTTTGGCGGTATTTTTGTTGTGGCATAGTGCGGCGCGAATATGTTTGTGACGATTGGCCGAAATCGATATACCGATACCACTCCCGCAAATTAAAATTCCAAAACTTTGGTCATCAATTTTAGCGCATAATTTATTGGCGAAGTCTGGATAGTCGACTGAGTTTTTGGGGGAATCGCACCCAAGATCAATAACTTCAGTTTGATGTTTTTGAAGAGATTCAATTATAAATTTTTTAAGGTTGAATCCGGCGTGATCTGAGGCGATGAAGATTTTTTTATATAAAAAAGGATTGCCCATTTTGTTGGTTGAAAATTTGCAGTAAGACCGCAACTAGGATAATTAAAATTAGCTGGAATTGAAGACCAAGACTTATAAAGAACCAAGATAAACTATCTTTTGCGATAAGTTTGACCTTTGCGAGCTTTTTTGAGACCGTATTTTTTTCTTTCTACAACTCTTGGGTCGCGAGTTAAAAAGCCACTCGATCTAAGAACTGGCTGGTTTTCTGGGTCGAACAATACAAGAGCTTTGCTGATACCATGAGATAAAGCGCCGGCTTGACCACTTTTGCCACCACCTAAAATGGTTGCAGTTACATCGAATTTGTTATCGTTTTTAGTGGCGCCTAATGGAGCTTTAGCGATGTTAACGAGAATTTCACGGCCGAAGTAATTTTTGGCCTCTCTATCATTAACAACAATTTTTCCAGAGCCCTGTTTAATCCAAACTTTGGCAATTGCGTTTTTGCGTTTTCCAGTGGCGTAAGAGCGACCAAGGGAGTCGCGTACTTTTTGATAAGCAACTTTGTTTTCAATTTCGTTATTGTTTTTTAAATCGATGATTTTTTCTTTAATAATTCCAGTCATAATTAATTGGTTTTTTTGTTTTTACGATTCATTGCTCCCACATCAAGTAATTGTGGATTTTGACCTTGATGCTTGTGTTCAGGTCCTTTGTAGATATGAAGTTTAACCATTAAATCTCTTTGAAGAGGGCCACGAGAAATCATTCTGGACACCGCATATTCAAGAATTCTTTCCGGGTGTTTGCCTTCAATAATTTGTCTAGCGGTGCGGTCTTTAATGCCACCTGGGAAACCGGTGTGCCAATAGTAAAGTTTTTCTGCATATTTTTTGCCGGTAAATTTGACCTTTTCAGCATTTATAACGACAACATGATCGCCACAATCGAGATTGGGAGTGAATGTTGTTTTGTGTTTTCCGCGCAAAATTTTAGCGATCAAGGTAGACAAGCGACCAACAACCAAATTTTCAGCGTCTATTAGCCACCACTTTTTTTCAATTTCGCTTGGTTTTGCAGTATATGTTTTATTCATAAGTTGATATAACTTTTTGATTTCAATGAACCCTTGTTAATATTAATGCCATCGCTATTGAAAGATTTCAAATGTGAGTTTTTAATCTTGTTGATTGCAAATGAACTAAGATAACTTTTAGAAGATGGACTCAAGAAGATAAACTCTAGAGTGCTTCAGCCTAAAATTCAATTAACTTATCTAAATTAAGGGGCGCACATTTAACTAATTTAAATAACAAATGTCAAACTAATTTTTTGGGGCTATTTGTAAAAATCATTTTTCAACAAACTAAAAAACACCACATCTCTAAATTGATTTTCATGAAAACGATGTTGGCGAAGATAGCCTTCGAGTAAAAACTTATTGCGAATTAATAGGTTGCGAGAGGCTGAGTTTGTTGGAACAACGCTGGCCTCAATTCTATTTATATGAAATTCTTTAAAACCAAAATCACAAATTTTTTTTACGGCGTTACTCATAATTCCTCTGCCCCAATAAGCACTCGATAAATCATAACTTATTTCGATTCTTTTATGATAAGAGTTGAAGCCCGTTAATCCGATGGAGCCAATCATTTTATTAGAATCTTTTTTGGCGATTGCAAAATATGCCCCATCGCCCCGCAAATAGGTATTTTTCCAGTAATAGAAATCATGCTTGGCTTCTTCAATATTTTTAGGAATTGTGCACAAAATATGTCTATTAACCTCGGGTTTTGAGTAGTATTCAAAAAAATTTTCGATGTCGTCTTCGCATTCTTCGCGAATTATAAAATCACCAATATCAAAAATCGGAAGACTTTTTTTGGTGACGTTAGGATAATTTTCGTAACTGTTCATGAATGTTTAAAATATTAATCATTAATTCTCTGATAAATAACCAGAAAGATTTTTTTAATTCGCAATTATTAAGCAAGAAAATTTAAGGAAAACTCTAGCTATTTATTGACTCCAAGCTTTTAATTTCAACGGTTTTTATGATTCTTTTGTCGGCATCAATTACGCGAAATATTAATCGAGATTTTTCGATTTTGTCGCCAATATTGGGTATATTTTTGAAAGCATAAATAGTTAATCCCCCAACGGTTTCGGCATCGCAATCTTCAAATTTTATATTAAAAATATCTTCAAATTTTTTAATTTCGACTCTACCGCCAAATTGATAAGTATTGTCATCAATTTTTTTGATTTGAAAAAATGAACTTTCTAGCGGAATATCGTGCTCATCATCAATTTGCCCAACAATTTGTTCGAGTAAATTCTCGATGGTTATTAAGCCGTCAACCGCTCCAAATTCATCTAGCACGATTGCAATGTGAACCCGCGCCGAACGCATTTTTAAAAGCGCCTCAAGTAGTTTTGTTGAGCGAGGAATAAATAAAATTTTACGAATAATTTTGGCAATTTCGAATTTATTATTTAAGTCGCATAAAAATTTAGCCAAATCTTTGCTATGAATAAAACCAACGATATGATCGATATTATCGCGATAAACTGGGATTCTGGTGTGCTCTTCATCGGTAATAATTTTTTTAATCTCATCAAGAGACGAGTTCTCTCGAATAGCAATTATATCAGATCTGGGCGTCATGGCGGTGTTAATTTTTTTGTCGCCAAAATTAACCATATTGCGAAACATTTTTTTCTCTTCGAAAGAGATCAATCCCTCGTTTTCATATGTTTCAGTGATATGATTAATGATTGAGGAAAATGATTTTTTGTTTTTTTTACCCAATAAATTAAAAAATAAATTTATAAGTTTTTTGAAGCCAAAATTTTTGTCAGATTTCATTTTAAATATGGATTGTTGATGCCTAATTGTTTAAGGATTTTAATTTCTAAGTTTTCCATCTCGGATGCCATTTTTGCATCTTCATGATCATATCCGATAAGATGAAGAATGCCATGAATGACAAGGTGAGTCAAGTGATCGTTAAATTTTTTATTATTATTTTCTGCCTCGTTTTTGATGTATTCAAAGCCCAAGATTATATCGCCTAAAAATAAGTATTTAGCTTTTCCAATAGCGTTTTTGAGGCCAAGTTTTTGGATAATTTTTTCATCTAAATTGGCGAATGATAAAACGTTAGTTGATTTATCAATATTACGAAATTGTTGATTAATTTTTTTGATTTGAGAGTTAGAGCAAAGGCTAATTGAGATTTCAAAAAGGGTTCCATTTTTTAGGAATTTTTTAAGTGGCGACAATTCAATTAATTTGGCACTTTGAGATTGAATAAATTTTTCTATATTGGCGATTTCTAGCCATCTTTTTGATTTAACTTCGACTTCAATATTTATTGATTTTGCGACTAATTTTATTGGCAATTTTAAGTACGATTTTGATTGGGGCATAATTTAAAATTTTTAGGACATATTCGGGCCGGATTTTCGCCACAAAATATTGCTGAATCTCGATTTTTTGAGGTGGCTAATACGATTTTTGATAAAGCGTTAATGAAGTTTCTATCGATGTTTAAAGCATTGACCCGATGATATTCTTGAATGCCAATTTGTTCCGCTAATTCTTTATATTCGATGTCTAATTCAACCAAGGTTTCGGAGTGATCGGATATAAAAGCAATCGGCACAATTACGGGAATTTTTTTGTCGAGTGCAACCTTTCTAATCTCTTGCTCTAGGCTTGGAGAGGTCCATTTTAGTGGACCAACTTTAGATTGATAACAAATTTGGTGATCAATTTTGCTAATATTAAGCGTATCGATTTTTTTAATCATAATCGCAAGATTATCGATGATATTTTTGACACTATTTTCAACCTGAAAAACGTACGGGTCGCCTTTATCTATAACCTTTTGAGGCAATCCATGGGCCGAAAATAAAATACGAATATTTGAGTGATTTTCGGGCTTAATTTTTTGAAGAGATTTAAGGATATTTTGGCAATGAGATTTTATAAAATCATCTTGGTTTGGATAACAACAAACAATTTTAATTGGTATTTTATTGCTCATAAAATTATCACCAAAATCTTTAATTGAAGAGGCGCTGGTGGTTGATGAATATTGGGGGTAAAGCGGAAGAAGAATTATCTCGTCGGGTTGATAATTATGAACTTTTTTTACAACCTCATGGGCAAAAGGGTGCCAATAACGCATAACGGTAAAGACCTTAAAATTGCCATTAAAAGATAATTCTCTTTCAAGGGAGTCAGCTTGGGATAAAGTAATGTCTAGTAATGGCGATTTACCGCCGATTTTTTGATAAATATTTTGGGCTTTTTCCTCTCTTTTTGACGAGATAAGTTTGGCAAGCAAAAACCTGAATGGTTGAGGTATTGAAATTATTGCTTTGTCATTAAAAAGATTGAACAAAAAAGGCTTAACAGAGCTTAATTTATCAGGTCCGCCAAGATTAAATAAAATTACCGCGGTTTTGTGATTAAATTTTGGCATAACGAGAATTTTTTATAATAAGTAAGATAAAAAATATGATACAATGAATGAAAATAATAGTCGGTGCAATTGAGAGCTTATAATTTGAGGCAATTAAAAGCCCAAATAATGAAACGCCAACCCCAATAATTATGCTTTTAACAATCATTTCGAGGGGTTTTTTTGAAAAAATTCGTGCGCATGCACTTGGAATTATCATCAGCGCAGTAATTAAAAAAATCCCCGTAACCTTTATGGCAAAGGCAATCATCAGGGATAATAAAATCATAAAATAAAAATTAATTTGATTTTGATTAATGTTTCTAACGGTCGCAATATCGGAGTTAATTATGCTGATAAGGAGTTTATCAAGGTAAAAATAAATATAAGCCATAATCAAGGCGCACAATACTGATATAAGAATTAGATGAGTTTTAGAAATTTGAGAAATATCGCCGAAAAGAAATTCTTCAAACTCAAAATTTTTATTAAAATTTTCATTAAATAAAACCGCGCAAGCGATAAAAAAATATGAAAAAATCATAACCACACTATCGATAGCAAAAGATTTTTGGCGCGAAAATAAATTGATTAGCGAGGCAAAAAAAAGATTAAAAATAATTAAAACTATAATTTGATTGGCTTCTAAAAAAACTCCAATTGCAACCCCAAAGAGAGTGGAGTGCGACATTGCGTCACCATAAAAAGAAAGTTTTTTCCACAAAACTAAATTTCCCAACATTGCGCAAGAAATTGCGCAGGCAATAATTGTAAATATTGAA
>RFYG01000062.1 GCA_009925685.1 Pseudomonadota bacterium | reverse complement strand
TAAAAACTTCAAAGAACAACAAAAATTTAAATTTGAAATTTCTAATTTAGTTAACTCAACATTTTCTTTTTCAAAGCAATCAAAGGATTATGAAATGGCAATTATGCCAGATAATTTTTCTAAAAATTATATTAACAATAATATCAATTTAAACGTTGATAATCAGATATTTGCAAAGGGCGCACTAAAGTTAAAAAATAACAATTTTATTGGTGCAACAGCCAAATTTGAATTAAATTATAATACGACTAACAAAAAACAAAATCCTAATCTTGACCAGTTTTTTTTATATCATGAAAACGATTTTGGGAAATTTGAATTTGGAAATTATCAAGCTGTAAATCAAAAAATGAAGTTTGGTCCAACTCGTTTTGCTAGAGGAGCCGGCGGTATAAATGGTAAATATCTTGAATATGTTAATTTACCAACTCTCTCTAATAGCAATTTAATTTGCTCTGAAAATATTTTAAAATCTGATTGTCAAAATATTCAATATCCGCGATTCATAATGTTAGCCCAGTCACCTATTGGTCACGGTGGATATGCGAAGGGTTTTTATCCTCGAGATGTTGATAATAATTATTTAAAAAATAATTTATCTGACTTTAATAAATATAATTTTCGTACTCTTAAAGATGATAGTTTTGAAGGTCTTGAAGATGCTTTAAAATTAAGTTATTACTCCCCCAAAATAAATGATATTCAAGTCGGATTTAGCTACACCCCAAGGTCTTCCAACCAAGGTTTTACATCTAAAACCACTCCAGATTCTCGTGATCTTAAACTTCGAGATTTATGGAGTTTTGGAATAAATTATTCTCATGATTTTGACAATTTGAATTTATCACTATCCTCAACTGCTGAAACTGCCAAACCTATTAAAAATTCGGAAATTAATCGTAATGATTTGATCTCATTTGATGTTGGTGGAAGTCTTAGTTATTTTGGATTTACAATTGGCGGGTCTTATGGGAGTTGGGGAAAATCACTTTCGGCAAAAAATCAAATTTATCAAAACAATATCAAATCTTTCTATTACACCTCTGGAATAGCATATCAAATCGGGCCAATAAAATCGAGCATAACTTCATTGAATAGCAATTTTCAAAATAACAAATATCGAGCTTTATCTTTTGGAATTGATTATAAATTAAAAAAGAACCTAATAACTTATATAGAGTTAACTAGGTTTGAATTTGAAGTTAAGCAAATAAAATATTTCGATTTATCTTCACAAATAAAAGTTGCAAATTCCTTGAATAATCTCCAAAATAATTCGGGAAATGTCTTTCTCACCGGTATTTATTATATTTTCTAAACATGTCTGTTGACGCTCTCGACTCGTTTTTATTACCACTTAAGCAAATTTTTGATAAAGAAGGTGTTAACGAAATTTCTATTAACCAACCTTTTGAGGCTTGGGTTGAAGCCAAGGGCGACATGTATCGCGAAGAATTAGCAAATTTTGATGTTGAACATCTTAAATCACTCGGACGATTAATAGCTCAAGCTACTGAACAAAGAATTAGCGAAGAAGAACCACTCCTTTCCGCAACCCTTCCAAACGGATTTCGTGTACAAATTGTTTTTCCGCCGGCATGCGAAAGTGGCAAAGTCGTAATGTCAATTCGTAAGCCCTCAATTTTAAAATGGTCTCTTGAAGACTACGACAAAATGGGAATGTTTGACTCAACTTCGGTTGGAGAAATAGAAGATAAAACTACTCAAGTTTTAGCAAAATTGCTTGAACTAAATCGCATTAAAGATTTTATTTCCAAGGCAGTTGTTTATAAAAAAAATATCATAATATCGGGCGGAACATCAACTGGAAAAACTACTTTCACCAACGCCGTAATTCGTTCAATTCCTCACGAAGAAAGACTGATAACCGTTGAAGATGCTCGCGAAATCGACTTAAATACACACGCCAATAAAGTTCATCTCTTAGCTTCAAAGGGTGCCCAAGGTCGCGCTAAAGTAACTACTCAAGATTTAATTGAAGCTTGTTTGCGTTTGCGTCCAGAACGCATTATTGTTGGAGAGTTAAGAGGAGCGGAAGCCTTTAGTTTTTTACGCGCAATTAACACTGGTCATCCAGGATCAATCTCGACTCTTCACGCCGACACCCCAAATATGGCAATTGAACAATTAAAACTTATGGTTATGCAGGCTGGCCTCGGAATGTCACCATCAGAAATTACAAACTATATTAAAAACGTTGTTGATATAGTTATACAACTTAAACGCGGAGAGAAGGGTCGGAGATATATCTCTGAAATATATTTCAAACCAATTCACGGAAATATTAATCAAAAATCATAATTTAAATGTCAAAAAATCTACGATTTTTTTTTAAAAAAGAATTTTTAACTCTTCAGCAAATCATTGAAATTACTCAATCAAAGCCACATAAAGAAGTCGATATTTCAACAAAAATATTTGATATTAAAACACTCGAAAGCGCTTCAAAACTTGATATAAGTTTCTTAAATTCCGGTCAATATCACGATAAATTCCTATCTTCTAAAGCAGGTTTTTGTTTTATCGAGGAAAAAAATATTAACAAAACACCTCCACAAATGATTGGCTTGATTTGTCAAAATCCTTATTTTCGATACGCACAAATTGTTAATGAGTTTTATCAAGAAAAAACTACCGATTACTCATCTTCAACATTAATTGACCCTTCCGCCAAAATTGGCAAAAATTGCAAAATTGCCCCCAATGTTTTTATTGGTAAAGAAGTTGTGGTTGGAGATAATTGTATAATTGGCCCCAATTCTTCAATTACTGATGGAGTCATAATTGGGGATAATTGCAAAATCAACTCCGGCGTAGTTATTTCATTCGCTATTATCGGCAATAATTGCGAATTTTTTAATGGTGCAAAAATTGGTCAAGATGGTTTCGGATTTGTCCACAATGCCGGCAAGAATTATAAAATTAAGCAAATTGGAATTGTCGAAATTGCAGATAATGTTGAAATCGGTGCCAACACTTGCATTGATCGCGGAGCACTTGAAAACACAATTATAAGCAGTGATGTTAAAATAGATAATTTATGTCAAATTGCTCATAATGTTGAAATTGGTCAAGGTACTGTAATCGCTGGCTCAACTGCGGTTGCTGGTAGTTGTAAAATTGGTAAATTTGTACAAATAGGCGGTAATTGCAGTATTGGAGGACATATTAGGGTGGGGGATGGAGCTAAAATAGCTGGTATGAGTGGAGTTATGCGCGATGTCGAACCCAAATTAGTTATGGCTGGAATTCCTGTAATACCAATTAAAAAATGGCACCGGATTAACATCGAACTTCATAAACTAATCTCCAAAAAAGAATAAATCATAATTTTATTTTAGATTCTAATCTCTACTTCATTTTGTTCCAAAATCTGGTACAACTTCACATAAAATTTCATTTGTAAATTTGATTCTGGTTTATCAGAAAATATTTTCTTAATTATATCAGATATTTTGTAGTTAAAAAAATGAAATTGTTTTTTGAGAAATAATATTAACAGGAATTCTAGACTATTATTAGATGGTTTTTTTAGTAAATAATTTTTCATGAACTATGATAATCATTTATTGCCAAGCCTTTCTTCATCTACAATACAAAATATACCGCTATCTGCACTTTTAAATTTATAATATCATAACAACTTTTTATTGCGTCCAGTTTTAATTTAATAAGAAAAAAATAAATTAAATTAAAAGAATTTTTAACAAAAATAGAAATTTTGGAAGGTGCAATTCGAATCAATTTTAAAATCATTTTACTTTTATTGTTACAATTAAATTGAATCGTAAATGACACTTAATAAAGTATTTTTTTTATTAAGTTTTCTTAAAAATCCACAATACCTATATATATGAAAAGTTTTTATTATTTCCTTCGTAAAATTTTATTACAAAATTTCTTTTCTCATAGCGCTTTTAACAATGGTTTATCGTTCGAATTCAATAAATTTATTTCAATAAATTTATTCAAAACATCGAACCTAAATCATAAAAATTTTCATTAATCCTCATCATAAAAATCAATTAGAGGGGACAACATGTACTGCGATTTTTTATTAAAACGAATTAATGAATTCTACAAAAATGTTATTGAGGTTAGAAAAAATAAAAAGCACTTGGTAATTGGAAAAAGTGTTGAAGATGATTCTTTAGTCCTTACAAGCAACGATTATCTTGCGATAGCAAATCATAGCAAAATTTTAACAGCCCAAGAAAAAGAAATTAAAAATCAACATAATAAAGTGATTATGTCTGCTGTTTTTATGGGAGAAAATACTCTTAAAGGTGTTTTTGAAAAAGAAATGGCAGAATATTTAGGTTACGAATCAACCATTCTTTGTCAATCTGGGTGGGCTGCTAATGTTGGTTTACTTCAGGCTATTGCCGAAAAGGATATCCCTATTTATATTGATTTCTTTGCTCATATGTCATTGTGGGAAGGCATTAGAGTTGCCAATGCAAAACCGGTTGCTTTTTTGCATAATAACATTGCTCATCTTGAGAAAATGTTAAAAAAAAATGGTCCCGGAATAATACTAATAGACTCTCTCTATAGCACCATTGGAGACATCGCTCCAATTGTCCAGATTTCAAAATTATCCCAACAATATAAATGTATTTTTGTAGTTGACGAATCTCACTCGGTTGGAACCCATGGTCACAAGGGCTCAGGTCTTGTGAGAGAACTTGGCCTTACCAATCAAGTAGATTTTATAACTCTTAGTCTTGCAAAAACTTTCGCTGGAAGAGCCGGACTCATTGCTTGCTCACAAAGGTTTGCTGGATACTTTCCTTATATTTCTTTTCCAGCAATTTTTAGCTCAGCCCTACTTGATCATGAAATTGCTGGGTTGAGAGCTACTTTAGAAGTTATAAAAGAATCTGATAATTTGCGGGAAGATTTAAAAATTAAATCTTCTTATTTACGTAAAGAATTAAAGCAACTTGGGTATAAAGTTGAAAGCCAATCCCATATCGTTTCTATAGAATCTGGAAATGAAGAGAGAACCGAAACATTGAGAGATGCTCTCGAGGAAAGAAATATTTTTGGTTCTGTTTTTTGTTCACCAGCTACGCCAAAAAATAGAGCGCTGATTAGACTTTCGGTTAATAGTAAACTTTCTTATGATCAACTCGACTACATTATCAAGTGTTTTAGAGATATTAAAGATAAAAATATTTTTAGATAATATATGTTTGAAAAAATCAAGAGAGAATATGACAATGTATTTAGATACGCCCAAAACAATCTGTTTCTTGTTGGAATTTTGGGTGTTTTTGGTTTTCCAATTTATTACTTTATATGGAAATACATCTATCCCCAACAATATGAAAGTCTCATTCTAAGATTATTTTGTTCCGCACTTTTTATTCCTTGGTTATTTGCCAATAAGTTGCCTTCAAAATTAATAAGATATTTTCCTGCATATTTCTTTTTTTCCTTATTCGTAAGTATCCCCTTTTTCTTCACATACATGTTATTTGCCAATAATTTTTCTGATATCTGGTTGATGTCATATTTGGTGGCTATCTATCTTGCAATACTTTTGATTTATCATTGGTGGGTTATCATTTTAATGTTTTCATCATGCATTTTAATTAATCTATTTTTGTATTCATTTGTAAGAATTTTACCGACTCATTTTAGTGGATTTGAAATAAAATATATTCCGGTTTACATTTTTGCTATTGTGAGTGGAATTTTATGTCATAGAACTGAACTAAAAAGCCAGTTCAAAATAAAAAATATGAAATCTTTTGGCAATGGAATCGCTCATGAAATGCGCAATCCATTAAATGCCATAAACCTTGTAACATCTCGAATAAAATCTTTAATTTCAGTTAGCGATAATAATATCAAAAAAGAACTCGACCAAGATGAAATTAAGGAAATAAGCAAGAATCTTAATACAATCTTAGGTTGCACTTCAAGAGCTAGTGAGGTTATTGATATGATATTGGCAAATATTAAAGAAAAATCTAATGCCGAAAAACTTGAATTTATTCAAGTTGCCGATTTAATTTCATCATCTATTAGAGAATATGGCTTTGATGATGAATCCCATAGAAATCATGTATCCGTTAACACAAATGAAAATTTTATTATAAAAGTTAATAAAACTGCTATAACCTACGTAATTTTCAATTTGCTTAGAAATTCCCTATATTATTTAAAAAATAACCCAAACCAACGCATAAAAATATATCTCAACAATAAAGATGAGAATTTTAATCAAATAATCTTCGAAGATAATGGCCCCGGAATTTCCGCAAGCCATATAAAATATATTTTTGATTCTTTTTATACTTATGGCAAAAACGAAGGAACGGGTTTGGGTTTATATTTTTGTAAAATGACTATGGAAAGTATTGAAGGGTCAATAGAGTGTAAGTCACGAGTTGGAAAATTCACCAAATTTATTTTAAATTTTCCAAAAATTTCCAACGATGAAATCTCCAAAAACAATATTTTGTTCGATAAAAATGATAATAATTTATTTCCAAAAAATGTTTTGGTTGTTGAAGAAGGTGGATTTTTAAAAAATTTGGAAATGTTTAAAGAAGAAGTTAACGGAAATCTAAATGTTAACGTAAATTTCATGAGCAATCTTAGAGATATAATTCAAGAATTAAAATCTAATTGCGCATATTACAATCTGATGCTAATTGATTATGAAAACAAAGATATTCACGTTGAAAATTTGATTAAAATAACAAGAGAATTTAATCAAAAAATTCCAATTTTAGTTTATAATGCTTTTGAAAAAGTAATTGATAATCTTATTAATATTGGGGCGGATGAGGTTATTTCTAAAAATCAAAGATCAAACCAATATATTGTTAGGTCAATTGCGAAATGGAGCTTAATTAATAAATTACCAGAAAACATTACTATTTCTCTTTTAAATCAAAATAATGAAGGCAAAAAAGTTTTGTTAGCCGAAGACAATCAAGTTAATAGATTAATTTTGACTACTCTTTTAAAAAAAATGGGTTTTGAGGTTGATGCTGTTGCCAATGGAAAAGAGTTGCATGACAAATTTTTTAAAGATAATTCTCAGCATGACTTATTAATAACTGATATAAATATGCCATTAATGAATGGCGATGAAGTCGTGAAAAAAATTAGAAAATCTGGTCAAAAAAAATCACACATACCAATTATTGTATATAGTGGTGATGGTGAAAAAGAAAAAATTCATAAATTCTTGCGAAGCGGAATCAACGATTTTTTTATAAAAGGAACCGATATCGGCTATTTATCTAACCTTATAAAATTTTGGGTATCGTAAATTAATTTACCTATTTTTAAATCAAAAAATAGCATAAACTCTTGATCTAAAACTAATTACCTAGCAATTATAAATATTCCCAAAAAGATTAATTAATAAGCTAGCTAATATTAATCGACATAAACAGTATCAATAAATTTTAAAAGTTCCTCGCA
>RFYG01000061.1 GCA_009925685.1 Pseudomonadota bacterium | reverse complement strand
ATAAGATTTAATTATTAGAGATTAGAATTTTTAAAGAATTGCTTATAACACTTTTGAAATTCAATTTTTAAAATTTTATAAAATTCTTCTTGGTTAAAATCACATACACCCATTTCAGCAAGTGATGTAACGCCATATTCTTTAATTCCACACGGAACTATATTTTGGAAATTATTTAAATTAGGATTTATATTTAGAGCTACGCCATGATAACTAATCCACTTTTTTATTTTAATACCAATTGCACATATTTTTTTTTCACCTTCAGAAGTATTAACCCACAAACCTACCCTGCCTTTTCTGATTCCAGCTTCAATTTTATAATTTTTTAAAACTGCGATAATCCAAAACTCTAAAAATTCTACAAATTTTGTTATGTCTGGATTTGCTGGATAGAAAAGTTTTTTTAAATCAATCATGGCGTAAATTATTTTCATGCCTGGCCCATGATATGTATACTTTCCACCGCGATTGGTTTTGATAATTTCAATATCATTTTTGAATAACAAATCTTGATCTTTAGCGCTAATTCCAGCGGTGTAAACCGCAAGATGTTCCAAAACCCAAATTAATTGCGAATCTTTATTTTCGGAAATATTTTGTACTCTCGATTCCATGATTTTAATGGCTTCTGAATATGGCATTAGATTGTTTTCAAAACGCCATTCGAGATCGTAATTAGAATTTGACATAAAGCTAAAAGATTTGGATAATTCGCCTCAAATTTTAAGCTATCAAAAAACAATTGCAAAAAAAATTATGATTGGAAAGTTGCGTGGTTTAATCGACAAAATATTTGATGATAAATGTTTAATCGATGTAAATGGAGTTTTTTATGTTGTTTTTATTTCAAATAAAACAGCGCAGAGCCTCAGAAATCAAGATAAACAATCGCCTTTATTGCTCGTGATTGAGACTATTGTTAAAGAAGATGCGATTGAACTTTATGGCTTTATAAATGAATGCGAAAAAGTTTGGTTCTTAGAACTTATGAAAGTTCAGGGAGTTGGTGCTAAGATGGCCCAAAAAATTCTCAGCGCTATGACTATTGAAGAATTAGCAAAATCCTTAAGCGTTGCCGATACTAAAAGTTTTAACAATATTTCTGGAATAGGTCCCAAATTAGCTTCTAGACTTACTACAGAGCTAAAAGATTCGGCAAAAAAACTTGGGATTTTGATTGATGTTGAGATTAATTATGATTACCAATCTGGCGAATTAGTTTCATCAGAACCAATCACACAAGATGCGGTTTCAGCTTTAGAAAATCTAGGCTACAAAAAACATGATTGCTTGAAAATTGTAAATCATATTTTTACTAAAAATCAGCAAGTTACTCTAGAAAATCTTATCACCCAATCACTTCGCGAACTCAGTAAAAAAAAGCATTAATAAGATTGGAAAGTCAATTTCTAGGCGATTGACTTTAAATTAAGTCTAGGAGCTTTTTCAAAATTGATAAATCTGGGAAATTTCATTAGCAAATTTTTGCTCTAAAATATTGCGCTTGAGTTTCAATGATGGAGTGATTTCGCCGGTTTCTATGCTGATTTGTTTGGCAATAATCTTAAATTTCTTGATTTGCTCCCATTGATCCAAATTTTTGTTTATTTTATCGATTGTTTTTTGAACATATTCATCGAGTAAATTTGTTTTAAAAAATTCTTCATCATCTCCGTTAAAAGCTAACTTTTGTTTTAAATTGTGAAGCATTTCAAAATCAACAAATAGTAAGGCGCTCACAAAATTTTTACCTTCCGCAATAATTAACGCGCCTGATAAAAAAGTTATTTCTTGGATTAATTTTTGTTCAAGCAAAACAGGATTTACAAATTTGCCATTACTGGTTTTGAATAATTCTTTTTTTCGACCTATAATTTTGACAAAACCATCATTATCGATTGACGCTAGATCACCGGTTTTAAACCACCCATCAATAAAACTATCTTGAGTTTTTTTTGGTTGGTTATGATATTGCTTAAAAACGTTAACTCCCTTGGCTAAAAGCTCACTATCATTAGCAACTTTAAGGGTTACCGAAGGAAAAGCCTTACCAACAGAACCGAATTTATGATGTTTTGGACAATTAGTAGCAAGAACTGGTGATGTTTCGGTAAGGCCATAACCGCAATAGATTTTTACACCTATATTCCAATAAAAATTTTCCAAATCTTGAGAAAGTGGCGAGCCTCCGCAAATAATCATGTTAATATTTCCTCCCAAGGCTTGACGAAACTTGGAGTATATTATTTTATCAAATATTTTGTCATAAAAAGTAATCGGAGATAATGGGGGCTTTTTTATTGCTCTTTGCAAAGCAAATTTACCAATAATTTTTTTAAACAAACTTGATTCATCAATACCATTTTTGATTTTAATAAAAACTTTTTCGAGCGCTCTGGGAACTGATGTCATTAGGCTGGGTTTAATTTCCTTTAGAAAATTTCCAAGTTTTTTTATGTCATCAACAAAATATATCGTTAAACCTTTTGAAATATAATAACACATCACCATCCTTTCAAAAATATGGGCCAATGGCAAATAAGATAAAATTATTTCAGAAGATTTAAGATCAAAAAAAGTATCGGAATCATGAATTTGAGAAACCAATGCATGATGACTAATTTCAACGCCCTTTGGTTTATCAGTACTTCCAGAAGTATAGACAATTGTGGCTAAATCATCAGATGAAATAGCTGAGATTAAATCAGAAGCTTGCAGTTGATGTTCTCGAATATTTTTTTCTTCAATTAAAATTAATTCAAATAAATCGATAGATTTGTCAGGTTTTAGGCCATAAGAAATTATTGTTATGTGCGGAAAACTTAAGCTAATTTTATGACAAATTTCAGGATTATCGGTAAAAATAAAATTAGCCTTAGAATCTTGTAGTTGATGAAAAAGATGATCTCGAGAAATGTTATTAAAAATTGGCACCGATACCCCACCGGCAAGGATTGAGCCAAAATCAACGATTAACCAAATCGGATTTTGATATGAATAATTGGCAACAACATCACCCTTTTTTAAACCAAGCTTTTTTAAAGCCCGAGCAAAAGCATGTGCTTTGTTAAAAAAATCATGATTGGAAATGGCTTTCCATTCATCATTTTCTTTAAAATTTAATGATTTTGGGTTGTTAAAATTATTTCTTTGATAGGCCAATAATTCGGCTAAATTAGCGAATTTATACATGAATTATTAATAAATTTTATTTATTAAATGCCATAAATATGAAAGTTTGCGGTAAATTGTCTCATGATTAATCAATATTTCGCGAATATATAAATCAATATGCGCCAACTTTCCAAAAACTAATGTTGTAAAAGCAAACAATATAAATGCTATTGAGTTAGCAATTGAGTCTGCCAAAACTGGTCTAATTGTGTCGTCACTCATTTTTATATCTTCAATTTTTTTGATGCGCGATTTGGTTTTGGGATGAGTTGAAAATATAGTAAAATATCCGTTATCACCCGTAATTGATAAAGCAAAAGCCATATTTTTGCCACCGAACGCTTTGCTGGCCTGATAATCACAGCGATATTCAACCGAGCGCGATATAAATTTTTGAATAAATTCAAATAAGTTATAAACTACTACCGAGTTAAAAGCATTAATTGCGGTATTAAAAAATTTATAACCGTAAATCATTAAAAGCGATGAAACCCTACCACCAGAGGGAAGAGTATTGATTATTTTGGCAATGTTATAAAATATAAAATGCAAAATTGAACTTACCAGATTGGTAAATTTTTGATTAACCATAATTATGTAAGTCGGAATAAAATCTTTGTTAATTAGGTGCGACATTTCGTGCGAAATAACGCTTCTAATAGCCGACAAAAACATTTTTGGTTCAGGGCAAGTCAATAAAAAATGGTCAATCATACCCTTGGAAATAACAATATTTTTAGATCCTAGGCTTCCAACTGCAAAGGCGTTTATCTCGTTGGAGTTTTTAATGTAGAGTCTAACGGAGTTTTCATCAAATTTTTCTTTTACTTGAGTGATTACAGGGGTCAGAAAATCATATTCTTTATACTTTTCAAATCTCTTGCAATTTTTTAGCGATATAAACACTGAAAAACCCAAAATAAAATCTAAAAATAAATACATCATCATGCAAAAACTTATACTAAAAATCGCGCTTGTAAAAACTTTTAACAGTCCAAAAATTAATGGCGAAGAAACCGAAAATACACCATTTTGATAATCAATAAAAGGCAACAGAAAAGCTAAAAATGGGGCTAAAACAAATAATAAATTGCACAAACAAACAATGTATACAAGTACTAAAATAATGAGTTTGGAGAACATTTTAGCTAAGAAAATAAATTGTTATTTGAATTTTTGTTTTTATCATTTGCGAGGGATTTTCAAAAAACAATAAATCATAAATTTTTCTAATACAACCTTTTAAAAATGCGCACTATTCGTCTCAAAAACTTTTCAATCGCCAACAATTTACCATTCGTTTTAATTGCCGGCCCTTGTCAAACTGAATCACGCGATCATTCAATGATGATGGCTGAAAATATCAAAAAAATCTGTGATAAACTTAAAATTAACTTCATTTACAAATCATCTTTTGATAAAGCAAATCGCTCCAGCGTTAGCTCTAAAAGAGGCATGGGCCTTGAAAATACTTTACCGATTTTTTCTGAAATAAAAAAAACTTTCGACTGCCCAATTCTCACCGATATTCACAATGAAGAACAATGTAATTTTTTAGCAAATCAAGATGAGGTCGATATACTTCAAATTCCGGCCTTTCTGTGTCGACAAACCGATCTTTTAACCAGCGCTTCAAAATCAAAAAAAATCATTAATGTAAAAAAAGGACAATTTTTAGCCCCTTGGGATGTACAAAATATTGTCGACAAAGTTGATTATTATGGCAATCAAAACATCATGCTTACCGAACGCGGAGTTAGCTTTGGATATAACACATTAGTTTCAGATATGAGAAGTTTGCCAATTATGGCAAAAACTGGTTGCCCTGTAATTTTTGATGCCACCCACTCAGTTCAACAGCCCGGTGGTCTTGGTGGCGCAAGTGGCGGACAAAGAGAATTTGTTGAAACCCTAGCTTCTGCCTCTACCGCAGTAGGAGTCGCTGGTTTATTCATGGAAACACATCAAGATCCCGACAATGCCCCGTCTGACGGACCTTGCATGCTTAGATTAGATTCTCTCGAAAAAATCTTAACCAAGCTTAAAAAATTTGACGAAATCGCCAAAAATTTAAAATAATTTATGTCTCAAAATCCAATAATTCTTGTTATCGACGACGATACGCGCCTTAGAAACTTGTTGGCTAAATTTTTACAAGATAATGGCTTCGAAATTTCAATTGCAAAAGATACTAACGAGGCCCGACTAATTCTTAACTCAAAAACATTCGACCTATTAATTGTTGATGTAATGATGCCCAATGAAAATGGTATAGAATTTACTCAGAATTTTAGAAAAAACTCTTCAACTCCCATTATAATGCTTACCGCTCGCGGTGAAATCGATGACCGAATCAAAGGTTTGGAGGTTGGGGCCGATGATTATATTCAAAAACCCTTCGAACCCAAGGAAATTCTTCTTAGAATTAATAATGTTTTAAAAAGATCGGGTCGACTTGTTAACAAATCATTTGATACAATTCATGATGTTTCGTTTGGTGAATTTATTTTTAATATCATCAATTTAAGACTCAGGAAGTCGAATGATTTTATACACCTAACCGATAGCGAAGCTAAAATTTTAAAAGTTTTATGTGAAAACATCGGTAAATCTATCTCACGTCAAAAACTCTCAGACTTATTTGGTGGGATTGATGATAGGAGTATAGATGTAACAATAACCAGACTTCGTCGAAAAATTGAAAAAAACCCTAAACAACCTCACTATCTTCAAACCGTGAGAAATCATGGTTATATTTTGCATAAGTAATTTTGAGTCAGTCAATTTATTTAACAAAACTAAAACTGATAGGAGAAAGCTTTTTTAAGACGCTTTACCGCCTCATCAACTTCGATAGTTGACCTAATCATTGAAAACCTGACATAACCTTCGCCGTTTTCTCCGAACGAACTTCCCGGTGTCATTGCAACCCCCGCCTCAAGAATCATTTTTTTACAAAAATCAAATGAAGACATTGATGAAAATTGCAACGGAAGCTTAGCCCAAACAAACATGCTGGCTTTAGGTTTTTCTATATTCCAGCCCAAATCGTTATGAAATTTTTTAATAAAATAATCCGATCGATCTTTATATAATTTTCTAAGAGCAATCAAATATTCGTCACTTTTATCCGATAATGCACTGGATGCAACCATTTGAAGCGGAGTAAATGAGCCATAATCAAGATAAGATTTAATTTTATATAAAGCCGATATCAAATTTTTATTTCCGACCGCAAATCCAACGCGGGTCCCCGCCAAAGAATAACTTTTTGATACTGAAGAAAATTCAATTGCTATGTCGGACGAGCCCTTGACTTGCATAATAGAGTTTGGTTTGTCTTTTTCATCGAAATATAATTCGCAATAGGCAATATCGGAGATAATATAAATTTGATGTTTTTTACAAAAAGAAACCATTTCTTGATAAAAACCAAAATCAGCTATTTGTGTTGTTGGGTTGCAAGGATATGAAATTATTACGGCTTGAGGTTTTTTCGAGGATTTTTCAACAAAATTTTTAAAATTTTGTAAAAATTCTGAGGCTTCGATTGCATTAATATGAACAACATTACTTTTTGAAATAACGAATGCGAATGTGTGAATTGGATAAGATGGCGATGGAACACAAATGTAGTTATTACTGTCAGATATTGCTGTGGCAAGCGATGCAATTCCTTCTTTAGCACCAATGGTCACAAGGCTTTGAGTTTTATAATCTAGATCAACTCCAAATCGCCTTTGGTAATAATCGCAAATGGCTTTCTTTAAAATTTCAATTCCACCCGTCACCGAGTAGCCGTATAATTGTGGATTTTTCGATAATTCGGATAGCTCTTGCATGACGTGATCTGGGGGTGCCGAATCAGGATTTCCCATTCCAAAATCTATTATTTTAAAACCATTTTCAGAAGCTTGTTGCTTTAATTGATAAATTGACGCAAAGACGTATGGTGGAAGTTTTTCAGTAAGATAAAATTTATTACTTAGCATAAAAAATTTAGGGCGAAATATATTGGCAAGGTAAAGATATTTTATGATTGGGCTTGCAAGAAAAAACCTTGATTTTATCCCCCCAAGTTTCGACCATTTTTTTGAACAATTGTCGAAGAGTTACTTAAAGGACTAGGTAGTTCTGGCTTGGGATCTTTATATAAAGGTGAGGAAGTTGCTTTTTTGGGAGAGAATTGCGGTAAAAATTTTCGAGAACAGTTCTCGTGATTAACTATATCCGCAAGATAATGAGCAAGATTTTTACTTCCAATAGCAACATTTATTCTGATAATTTCTTCAGGAGATAAATCGTCAATATCAATTATTTTTA
>RFYG01000007.1 GCA_009925685.1 Pseudomonadota bacterium | reverse complement strand
TGACGATTAATGTTGGATTAGGATCCCCCTGTTTAGGGGGATCGAGCTCTTGCCAAGAAAATTTATCTGGCAGAGCGATGGGGGTTGATGGCGACCTCAACTTAACCGGTGCTGCAATTCTTTCAGACAATCTCGTACTTGCAGTTGCCGGCAACGTAAACAAGAAAGAGCTTCAAGATTCTTACTACTCTGAAAGCATGTCTCTTGGCGCGTCAACCAGCATAGCGGTTGGTGGGAATCAAGCAAAAGTTCTAGGTAGTGGTGGCAAACCCAACAGCGCACCTGGTGGTTCAACAAGCATCTCAGGAAATTACTCAGAGAATGAAGCAAGTAGAACAACTTATGCCACAATCGGAAGTTTGAGTGATTACAATTCCGGAGCTTTAAAGCTTACTTCCTCAACCAACTCAATGATTGGAGCAGATTTTGAAGGGAGTTTAACGCTGGATCATCGGTTGTTTAGCGAGGGGGGAAGGGAAAATATCACTTCAGACTTCACGAATTTAGGGCAAAATCTTAACAAAAATCCTTTAACGCCAATGGGATTAAGCATTATTCTTGAAAAATACACTGGCCGAGAATTGAGCTGGAAGCCTGGCGATGTTGCAAGGTTTAAAGAAAAAGGAAGAGAATTTGAAACTTCTGTGCCTGGGGCTAATACGATTGGGAAGGCGAATACGATTGATCCGAATAACCCAAAAGATGCTCATAGGTTATATTTAATTGGGCAACCAATAACTGCTGATCCCGATGGATATGAGCCAGGTTTTTTCAATGAAGATGGTGCATTTGTATCACCAGCAAATGCAATTCCGGGAATGAACTCAATGTCAGTGTTTCATGACAAATTTACCGAAGACACATTTCTTGGGGCAGAAGGCTTGCTTGAGCTAAGCATTATTCCAGCAATTCCAATCAATTACTACGGGCTCATTGGAAAAGAAATGAGAAATTTTTATGAAAGACCAAAAACAAATAATAACTCAATTGGAGATAAAAAATGATCAAAAAAACATTAACTTTATTGTGGTTTGTTTTTTTAAGTGGATGTTCTGCAATTGGTTTTGATAAGGGTTTAAATTATGAAAAAACCCCAAAATATAAATTTGAATATAGTCAGAGCGCTTCGGGATATCTAGGTATTACAAATCAAGAAAATGGAAATCGTATTAGTATCGCATTTAGTCAAAATTCTTGTGGATCATATGGCTTGATAGGCCCGCTTGTTTTTCCTATTATTCCGATTTGGAAGAATGATGAATGCAAAGATATAGTTTTAGGCGTTTCTCAAGCAAATAAGGTTCAGATTATCTATCACAATAAAATCTACGAACCATCGAAAGTTGTCAGGGGCGGAGGTTATTTTTTCCCACTTGAAATCAAATCCATTACCGACACTGCCATTCTAGTTGTCGAAAAAAAAGACGGAGAAAAATTCAAAATCCCTTTCCGTTACCAGCATACGTTCAGCTTTGATTTATGGCCTGGCAGATAGCTGAGCCACAAACTCAAAATTCCTCATTAACTCCTCTTCTAGTCTTAATTTTTTATCTTGCTCTCAACCTTAACCTAACCGGAGCAGCAATTCTTTCTGATAATCTAACCCTCAACATCACGGGCAACATCAACAAAAAAGACCTGCAAGATAGCTTCTATAGCGAATCAATGGGCTTTGGTCTTTCTAGTGGAATTAACATTGGCGGAAATCAAGCAACAGTTCCAGGTAGCGGTGGCAAACCCAACACCGCACCTGGAGGCTCAACAAGCATCTCAGGAAATTACTCAGAGAATGAAGCATCAAGATCGGTTTACGCAACGATTGGCAGTTTAAGTGATTACAATTCCGGAGCTTTAAAGCTTACTTCTTCAACCAACTCAATGATTGGAGCAGATTAAGAGGAGGAGAAGCGACATTTAAAGAAAAAGGTCATGAGTTTGAAACCCTAGATCCAAGGGCGAATAATATTGGGTTGGCCAATGTGATTGCAACTGATCCGAATGATCCGGATTATGATCCTAGTAGGCTACATTTGATTGGGAAGCCGTTAAGTGCAGATCCTAGTTACGTACTTGAGCCGTCTTCTACAAAAGAAGGCTCCCCATTCTCAAATGCATCTAACACAGTTCCAGGCCTCAACTCAATCCTAGCAATACCTCACGATAAATTCGGACAGAATCCATTAATCAATAAAGCACCAATACTACAGCTAACAATACCTCCATTCATTCCAATTGGTTACTACGGACTCATTGGTAAAAGCATTCGAAACACTTACGAACAACCCAAGGTCAACAATTCAACTGTAGGTAAGCCGTGAGAAAAATAGCGATTTTAATGTGTTTGGTAGTTTTGAGTGGGTGCGTGTACGCAGGATTTGAGAAAGGAATCTATTACGAAAAAGATTCTAAATATCGTTACAGTTATGATTTTCAAAGCAAGTCGTTAAGGGTAGAAAGTAACAACGGTAAAGTAAATTTGACTGTATACAAGAGTGAATGTGGTGGTTATGGCATGATCGGCATTGTAATCCCCTTGATTCCAGTCTGGAGCAATCGTGACTGTACACAAAATGTAGCAATCGGCATCTCTAATGCTTCAAGCGCCTACATCGTACATCACAACAAAGTCTACAAACCTTCAAATATTAGCAACATCAAAACCTACACCTTCCCAATCCCAGTTAAATCACTATCCGACGGCGCAATTCTTGTCATCGAAAAAGACGGAGAAAAATTCGAAATTCCTTTCCGCTATCAACATACTTTTAGCTTTGAATTATGGGGAACTTAATTGAACAACCCAACACCGCACCAGGTGGCTCAACAAGCATTTCAGGAAATTACTCACAAAATGAATCCAATCGCACAACCTACGCCACAATTGGAAATCTTGACTCAACTTTAACTTCCTCAACCCACAATATAAAGATATGAAATTATCATCTGATATTTTCTTTGGAACAAATCTTGCAAGACCAAAAGTTAGTGAATCAGGAACAACTAGTGCAGATGCAGTTCCAGGAACCTTACCTTGGTTGAGTCGCTGGGTGAATGAGAATAATAAGGTTGTTAAATCTGATGTAGTTGATGGTAAAATAGTTTTAACTGCAACAGATTATCCAGCACCAAATCTTTTGCCAGGATTCGGAAATGAGCCAATTATGGGAATTACTCATAAAACATGTCAAGGCAGTTTTTGTTATTATCTTGCTTCAGATCAGGCGCCACTTCTTAAGGTAATTCATCAAACCTTCCCAGGCGCAGATTCTAGTTCAGCATTCCACGATGCTGGTAAATATCCAAATGATCCGATAACAACTTTTGTAACTATTCCACCTTACTTTGCAGTTAATATCATTGGTGCAATTGGCACTTTCTTTGATGTTGGCAATTGGAAGCAGAATTTCGTTGATCCTAAGACGAGTATTTTTACAAAGCCACAGCCAGTAGAGATTCAACAACTCTCAGGCTCAGGCATTATTCAAACAAATTATAATTAATAAAATGACTAGATCAAGTTTTTGGATTTTAATCCTAGTGCTATTTTTAAACATCTTAACAGGTTGTGGTTACAATAGAAGTTTTGGCAGGTTTTACAAAAATCAGATGATCGAAGTGAACAACAAACACGACAAAAATACCGCTAGAATTGTAAAGACGGCACAAGTTCCATTTTATCTATTTGTCTATTTTGCTGGGGGCTTAGGAACGTTTTTTGATGTGCCTAATTGGAAGCAAAACTTCGTAGATCCAGAAACCAATATTTTTACCGGAAGAAAAGAAAAGTCTAATAAGCAAAATGAGGTAGCGAATGATTAAAAGAAATTTGGTTAAGATTTTGTGTGGAATGATAGCTTTGTTAGTTATGGTTGGGTGTAATAGTTTTAGTGTTGAGGATATGCTATATTCTAAAAATGCTAATGAGTGTCGTAAGCGTGATTGGACTATTCATCGCAATCCTTACCCGAACGGAAATAATCCCGGTCGTATTAATATTGATGCCCGTCAATACCGCTGTCGCATCGAACGAATCTGTGTTGGAAAATCAAAAGCGGAAAATGAAAAGTGTAAAATAGATGCTGGGAATTATTGGGGTTTTGATTATCGAGAGGGTTATAAAGGATATGAGGCCTACAGACTATTAAGTCGTTCTGATGATCAATCTGACGCCATTTGCGCTCTCAACCGTAACCCATGGGATCATAACTTTAAAGGTTGCTCACCCAAATTTAAACCCCAAGAAAACTACGAAACTAACCCTTACTTCGATAAAAAAACCAAGACTTACATCTTACCTGAAAAGATAGAAAAATGATGTTTCGCCAATCAAATATTTTAAAACTTGATTTAATAAACGCTTTAAAAATTCTTAAAGGAATTGATTTTTGATTACCGCCATTCAATAAACTTTGAGTATGAAGTTTATGATTTTAGGACTTTATAAATTTGAGGTAATAACTTGTTTTGTGAACTAAGAAATGGTGGAGAGGGCAGGATTTGAACCTGCGAACGCTTACGCGGGCAGATTTACAGTCTGCTGCCATTGACCACTCGGCCACCTCTCCTAAGATAAATTTAAAATTTTAAAGCTTTGTCGAAATTTTTATTCTAAATAAACTCGGGTTAAAAATAATTTCAAAACTTAAATTCTTGGTAGTTTTTTGGAGCGGGTGAAGGGAATCGAACCCTCACGGCCAGCTTGGAAGGCTGGAACTCTACCATTGAGCTACACCCGCAAATCAAAACAAGAAACAGCTATTTTTTGGCAAAATTTTGAAGTTGTAAACCGTAATTTAGCTTGGAATTTAACAGGAATTAAAAATGAGTGGCCATCTTAAAAAAAGCTAAATTAAATGTAAACTTCAATTTAGTTTGAAGAGGGATTGTTATTAGATAGAATTTAATTTGTAAAAATGCCTAGAACAAATTTAAGAGGCTTTGTAATTTCAAACTCCAAAATTAAATCTAAAATCACCTAAAAATACCTTAAAATTTAAAATACTTTATTGAATGAAAAAAAACTTTAATCCCGACAAGTTAGTCGAATGTGCTAATATTTTATATAATGAAAATAAGTTATCGGAGGCCATGACTTTTTATGAAGATGCTTCAAAAATATATATTCCAAACAGCTTAAATTACTCAATTTGTTTTATAAACATTGGAAATGTTTTTTTTAAACAAGGCAATCTTGACAATGCTTTGTTAAAATATAATGAAGCCTTAAAAATTTTAGAATCTATAGCTCCCGATAGCGATGATCACGCAAATACTCTTGATAACATTTCTCTTGTTTATGAACAAAAAAAAATGCCCATAGATGGATTGGAGTACCAACTAAAAGCCTTGAAAATTTATCAAAAAATAAGTCCTAATTCGGTTAAATTTGCAAAATCTTTAAATAAATTGGGTGAACTTTATCAAAAAATAGGAAAACCTGACAGCGCTGATGAATGCTATTCGAATGCCCTAGCTATTTTAGAAAATAAAGATTTGGATGATAGTTTTGATCGTGCAAAAACCTTCCAAGATATCGGTTTTAATTACAAAAAAATTTATAAATACGATGAAGCTCTAAATTGTTTTGAAAGAGAATCGGAAATTTTGAAAAAAATAGATCCAAAAAACGATTATCTTGCCCATTCTTACCTCAATATTGGAGATATTCATAAAGAAAAAGGAAACCATAGGCTTTCGTTATTTTATTATAAAAAAGCTAAAGAAAATTCTACCAATCCCGTTATCTCTTCTGATTGTAAGAGACTTATCGCAGGCGCTTTTGAAGGTTTAGGACGTACAGATAAAGCGGGGGATATGTATAGGGATGTTTTTTTGTCTCGGTTTGAAGAAGATAGGGGGAGATGAGTTAGTATTGTTAATGGAACGAACTGAAAAATTGGGTGTTCAAAAATAAAATTTGCCATTAATAAATTCTTAAATCTCCAAATTTCCCCCCAAATTTACCCAAACTTACTTTACCCTTTTACTTATTTTTTTTAATCGGGTTAGTATTTTCAATGGTATCAAATTTATTAAATAATTTTGAGCTTGATTATGTTTTTTATCATTAATCAAACTGAAATTTTTTATCGCAATTAATTTTACAAAATTTTTACGATTTCCAGAACCTCAGATTCAATTAATTGAAATTCAAAAATAATCCAATCAAAGCTGCTTGCTTAATAGGTGGAGAGTCAATGCACAAACAGTTAGGTCAACTTAAATCACGTCCAAGAATTATTGTTGGAACTCTTTTTCATGGAGAGGTAATTCAAATTTCTCATCGACGATATTAGGATTGAAACATGCGTAGCAAGGTTGATTTGGTTGATAAGATTTAAATACCGATAATTGACCCGCAAAGCCCTTTACCGCTCCAAAAACCAGAGGTTTTTTTTGTTCAAAACACACCTGATTAATAATAAATCTAGTCGCAAAATTATCGGTACAATCAAGAACGACATCATAATTTTTGACTTCTTTCGTCAAAAGCTCGTAATTAGCGCGACAATCCAAAATATTGATATTCAAGTCGGGCGCAAGTTTTTGGAGTTTTTGTCGAGCGCTTTGCACTTTATAATCACCGAGATTGTCAAAATTATGAATGATTTGGCGCTGTAAATTAGAAAGCTCAACTTTATCATCATCAATAATTCCTAAAGTACCAATTCCAGCACAAGCTAGATATTGTAAGGCCGAAGAGCCTAGTCCACCAGCGCCAATCACTAAAATTTTGGTGTCTAATAATTTTTGTTGCCCAATTTCGCCAATTTCAGACAAAATAATATTACGAATATAAAGCTGTTTTTGTTGCTTAGAAAGCATATTAGATTTTTATTGTTTTGAAAAATTTTTGCGCTGAATTTTTGATGTCATTAATTTCGGCTGGAGTCTTGCGCTTCAGGTTGGCATAGGGATAAAATAACCGACCATTATTTTTTAATAATTCTTCATTTTTTATCAAAAAATTCCAATACAAATAATTAAACGGACAAGCATTTTCACCAGTTGTTTTTTTGACATCGTAAGCACAATTTTTACAAAAATTCGACATTTTGTTGATGTAATTACCACTCGAACAATAAGGCTTGGAAGCAACAATTCCGCCATCTGCAAATAATGCCATTCCGCGAGTATTGGGCATTTCAACCCACTCGAACGCATCGGCATAAACTCCCAAATACCAAGCCTCAACTTGTTTTGGATCAATTTCGGCAAGGAGGGCAAAATTGCCAGTTATCATCAAGCGTTGAATATGGTGGCTGTAGGCATGAAGACGAGTGTGTTTGATGGCAGTTTTGAGGCAATTCATCGCAGTTTTTTCGTCATCCCAATAAAATTCAGGCAAGTTACGTTGATGATTAAAGTAATTTAATTCGGCGTATTTGGGCATGAAATGCCAATAAATTCCGCGAATATATTCGCGCCAACCGATAATTTGGCGAATGAATCCTTCAGCGCTCGCCAAATCGCAAGTGCCTTTTTGGAATTCCTTTTCAACTTTTTTGGCGCAATCTAGCGCATCAAGTAAGCCAATGTTAATGTACATCGAAATCACGCTGTGAAAGCCAAAATCAATATCTTGGCGCATGGCATCTTGATAAATTCCAAAGTTGGCGAGGCGATTTTTGAGAAAATCACTAAAATGAATCTCGGCATCGCGGTGGTTGGTAGCAAAATTAAAATTTTCAAGTGAACCAAAATTTTTCGAAAAATATTTTTTAACTAATTCAATTACTTCTTGAGTGTTTTTATTGTTTTTTAATTGAGTAATTTTAGGCGGTTTAACTGTGATAGGCATGGTGCCACGATTTTCTTTATCGTAATTCCATTTGCCACCAACCGGTTTTAATTTTGAAACTTTGCCCAAAGATTTATTTTTGGAATTTGGTATTTCTTCCATCAAAATTTGGGTTTTTTGACGCATTAAATGATAAAAATTTTCGAGTAATAAATTTTTTTTATCCTTGGCGTAGCTTGCAAATTCATGATGCGAACAGATAAATCGAGAGTCGTTGCGAATTTCGTGAGCAATTTGGTGGGTTTCAAAAAAATTATTAAATAGCTTAAGAACTCGGTATTCTGAGGGCTCGGTGAGGATAATTTTTTGAGGTTTGTGTTGATTAATAAAATTCTTAAGCTCGATATCAAAACTTTTTAAATTATTTTTATCATCTAATTTTTTATAAAAAACTTGATAATTTTTTTGGCGCAAGAGGTCAGCAAATTCGCGCATTGCCGATAAAATCAAAACTAACTTTTTTTGATGATGAGGTGCGTAATTTGTTTCATCCCAAATTTCAGTAAACAAAATTGCATCATGTTTTTTATCAAAATCCTCAAGACTTGAAATGTTAAGAGAGAGTTGGTCGCCAAGGATATAAATTAAATTGCGCATCTATTTATATTTTGATTTTAGGCATTACCGAACTAAGTCCGCCATCAACCGCCAAAACTTGTCCCGTAATAAAATTATTGCGAATATCAAGCAAGAAATTCACAGCGTTGGCGATGTCTTGCGCTTCGCCGATTCGACCCAATGCATGCATAGCTTTTGAATAATTAAGGCTAGTTTCGTTGTCGGTGATTTTGCGCGTGAGTTTGGTATTGGTAAGGCCGGGGGCTACAACATTGAAGCGAATATTTTTTGAAGCATAAGTTGATGAAGCGGATTTTGCTAACGCCACAATCCCACCTTTGGCGCAGGCAATGGCTTCGTGATTAGCGAGGCCATGAAGGGCAACGCCTGAAGCCATCAAAACCACCGAGCCACCATTTTTTAAAAACTTGCCAGCGCTTCTAACGCAAGCAAATGCGCATGTTAAATTTGAAGCAATAGTTTGCTGATACTCTTCAAAGTTGGTAAGATGAGCGGGTTTTAAAATTACCGAGCCAGCGAAACATGCGACGCCATCAAGATTGCCAAGGGTTTTAGTTGCTTCGTCAAAAGCATCGTCAACCGCTTCGAAATTTGCGCAATCAACAATTTTTCCATTGCAATTAAGGGTACTTTTAAGAGACTCGAGTTTTTGTGGATTGCGCGCGGTAACAAAAACTTTATGATTATCGGCAATTAGGTTGCGAGAACTTAGCTCGCCAATATCGCTAGAGGCCGAAAGAATGAGATAATTTGCCATAAATTGTTAAAATTAGATTTGAAGTTGGCTAAGATTTAGAGGGAAATCCGAGATAAATAATTTAAATTTAGTGTTTTTATGATTAAACTTTTGAATAAAAATTGCAAATTCTTAATAACCGGAGCCACTGGTTTTATTGGTTCGAGATTGTGTTATGAATTGCTAGAAGATGGTCATCAAATTGTCGCATTGACGCGTTCAAAAAATAAAATTTCAGGCCATCAAAACTTAATTTATATTAATAATTTAAGTGAGCACGAATTCAATTACGACATAATAATAAATTTAGCGGGAGCCCCGATTTCAGTATATTGGACGCGCAAAAATCAACAAGAAATTTATCAAAGTCGTTTAAAAATTACTGCCGAAATTGTTGAAAAAATTGCCAGCGCTAAAAATCCTCCGAAACTATTAATAAATGGTTCGGCAATTGGTTTTTACGGCACTTCCGATACGATTATTTTTAGTGAAAATTCGTATTGTACTAAACAAAATTTGTTTTCACAAAATTTATGCAAAGATTGGGAAAATGAAGCCTTAAAAGTGCAAGAAAAATTGCGCGTGGTGATTCTTAGAACTGGCGTGGTTGTTGGCAATGGCGGTGGAATTATTAAAAAATTATCTTTGCCATTTAAGCTTGGAGTGGGTGGCTTTATTGGCGATGGCTCTCAAATTATGAGCTGGATCCACATCGACGATGTGATGGGGGTTTTAAATTTAGTTTTGGATAATTCATCAATTAATGGTGCAATTAATCTTTGCGCGCCAAACGCATGCTCAAATGCTGAATTTTCAAGGGCTTTGGCTAAAAAATTTGGTCGCCCATGTATTTTTCATATGCCGAAAATAATCGCTAAAACTTTGTTTGGTCAAATGGGCGAAGAGTTATTGTTGGCATCGCAAAAAGTTGCGCCTCATAAAGCAATTGAAAATGGTTATGACTTTAAATATGTCGATATTTCTAGGGCGATTCAGAGTTTATAAAATAGATTCTATAAAGAGGTGCGGGGAGGGGTTTTTAAAAATTTGAGCGAAAAATTTATGATTAATTTTTTCGACTTTCAGATTTTTTCTTGTCCTTATTTCGGGGATCGAAATAAAGCAAAATTGGCGCTGAAATATAGATAGAAGAATAGGTTCCGATAGCGATTCCAAAAAAAGTTGCCATGCTAAAACTAAAAAGCGCTTCGCCACCAAATAATATTAAGGCTAATAATGAAATAAGAGTCGTGCTGGCGGTTAGAATAGTGCGACTTAATGTTGAGTTGGTGCTGGAATTGATAAGGGTAATTAAATCCATTTTTGGATTCAATTTTAGGTTCTCGCGAATGCGATCATATATGACTACAGAGTCGTTGATTGAGTAACCAATAATAGTTAAAATCGAAGCGATAGAAGTAAGATTAAATTCGAGCCCCGTAATGGAAAAAAATCCTAAAGTTAAAATGGCATCGTGAATTAGAGCAAAAATTCCGCCAATTCCAAATTGCCAATCGAAGCGAATCCAGATGTAAATCATTATGAAAAAGAACGACAAAAAAAGCGCTAAAGAGCCTTTCATGATTAGTTCTGAACCGACTTGTGGACCTACAAAATCGATTTTGCGATACTCAATTTTTTGGTAGCTTTGTTTAAGAATATCTTGAATTTTTTTGATAATTTGCGATTGATCGCCGGTGTTTTTGGAGACGCGAATTAAAATGTCGCTTGCACCCGATTCTTGGATATGAATATCGTCAATTTGCTCTGATAATTTTTGGCGTAATTGCGAGATTTCAAATTTATCTTCAATGCGCGCCTCAATCAAAACTCCGCCCGCAAAATCAATGCCATAATTCAAGCCCTTGGTGAGAACTAGAGCGATTGAAATAACAATCGAAATAACTGAAAAAGCCAAGGCAATTTGATGGAAAGCCATGAAATTGACTCGGCAATTATTCAATGAAAGTCTGATTTTTTTAAGAAGCGACATTATCTTGACGATAAATTAAGGCTATTTTTTGATTTTACGAATTGCTGAAGCAAGTCTGGTAAGTTTTCGAGAGGCGGTGTTGAGTTTTAGAACTTTTTTGGTGACGCCACGCATAATTTCTGGCTCAAGAGCTTTGAAGGCTTCGCGAGCTTTGCTTTCGTCGCCTATTTTAATTGCGCCATCAACTTTTTTGATATAGGTACGAATGCGGTTTACTCTGGCAGTGTTGACCAGGTTTTTTTTCTCGCTAGAACGATAAGCTTTTTTAGCAGATTTTGTATTTGCCATTGTTAGTAAAATTTAAGTTTTAGTAAATTAGGTTTGCAGATGCTGAATTATTTTTTGAGGCGCGAAGGATAAAGTTGTCGCTTAATTTAGCAAGAAATTTTCTTTTTGCCCATCATGTAGCTTTGCAAAGCTTGAGGGATTTCAACCGAGCCATCGGCGTTTTGATAATTTTCAAGAATTGCTACTAAAGTGCGTCCAACTGCGAGAGAAGAGCCATTTAAGGTATGAGCAAAAAATGTTTTACCGTCTTTATTTTTATATTTTATGCTGGCGCGACGCGATTGAAAATCCCCGCAATTTGAGCAACTCGAAATCTCGCGATATTTATTTTGAGAAGGCATCCAAACCTCGATGTCGTAGGTTTTGCGCGAACAAAATCCCATATCGCCGGTGCATAATAAAATTTTACGATAAGGTAAGTTAAGTTTTTGTAAAATTGTGCAGGCAATTGAGGTCATTCTTTCATGTTCGAGATCCGAGCTTTCTTGAGTGGTGATCGAAACTAATTCAACTTTTTTAAATTGATGTTGGCGAATCATGCCTCTGGTATCTTTGCCAGCCGACCCCGCTTCACGGCGATAACATGGCGTAAAAGCTGTGAAGCGCAAAGGTAGTTGATTTTCTTGCAAGGTTTTTTTGGCAACCAGATTTACCAAAGAGACTTCGGAGGTTGGTATTAGCCAATAGCCGTCAGTTGTAACGAAAGCTTCTTCGGAGAATTTCGGAAGTTGGCCGGAAAATTTCATGGCCTCTGATTTGACAAGGTTGGGGGGTGAAATTTCGGTGTAATTATGCTCAATCGCAATATCGAGCATAAAATTTGCCAGAGCGCGTTCAAGATGCGCCAAATCAGCGCTTAATGTTGAAAAGCGCGCCCCCGACATTTGCGCCGATTGTTCAAAATCAAGCATTTGAAGCTTTTCCCCGATTGCGTCGTGAGCTTGAGGAGTGAAATCAAAATTGCGGGGCGTTCCGAATTTTTCAATTTCAATATTGTCATTTTCATCAACACCTACAACAACATCACTCGCTGGAATATTTGGAACCGCAAGCAAAATTTCTTGTAGTTCGCTATCGATAGTGAAATCGGATTCTTCCGCAACAAGTTGCTGATTAACTTTTTTCGATTCTTTGAGAATTTGCGAGGCGTCGGAATTATTTTTTTTAAGAATAGCGATTTCTTGAGCGATTTTGTTGCGCTTGGCTTGAAGTTCTTGAATTAGTTGGATTTTTTTGCGCTTTTTTTCATCTAATTCAAGAATTTGTTGTGAGCGAATCGAGTTGCCCCTAGCTTGCATAGCTTCATCAAATTGAGCAGAATTTTCGCGAATAAATTTTATGTCAATCATATTTTATGTAATTTTTAATCGATGGAGGGTTGTTTTGATTATATTTTATCGAGTCTATCGAGACGCTTTTTGCCTTTAAAGCCACCAGCAATTCCGGTTCTAGAAACTGTTGCCAAACCATAATTGTTAAGAATTGCGAGCGCTTGATCGATTTGACTTGAGGAGCCAATAATTTCAAAAACTGAAGAATCTTCTTCGGTATCAATGATGTCAAAACGAAAGTCATCGAGAGAGTTTTTGGCTTTAATAAGCATTTCTTTTGAACAAATAATTTGCGCCAAACATAGTTCGCGCTCGATATAATTATCGTCTTTACTAAGTTCGGCAGAGTGGTGGACGGGAACAATTCGGCACAAAAGTTTGCAAATAAGTTCGATGGTTTTATCGGTGCCAAAAGTGGTGATGGTAATTCGTGATAGCTTTTTGTCGTTGGAAATTGGAGCTACCGAAAGGGTTTCAATATTGTATCCGCGTGCCGAGAAAAGCTCAACAACGCGCGCAAGGGCACCAAATTCATTATCGATTATAACCGCAATTACGCGTCTTTTTGGAATATCAGTCATATTTAAACGGCGTTAATGTCTTTGGTAACATATTGCTTGGCTTGACTACCGAGCAAAATTTCATTGTGAGCTGAGCCAGCGGGGATCATCGGAAAAACATTTTCAGATTTTTCAACAATACAATTAAATAAAACCGGACCTTTGTGATTGATCATGGCAAGGATTTTTTCGTCGAGATGGGTTGGACTATCGCACTCAATACCAGCAATGCCAAAAGCCTCAGCGAGTTGCATAAAATTGGGAAGCGATTCCATGTAAGATTGGCTTTCACGTTTTTCGTAAATCAGCTCTTGCCATTGGCGAACCATGCCCATATATCGATTATTAAGAATAAAAATTTTAACCGGCAAGTTGTATTGTTTGATGGTGGATAATTCTTGCATATTCATCAAAAAACTAGCGTCGCCACTAACACAAATAACTAAGTTTTCGGGATAAGCAATTTGGGCACCGATTGCCGATGGAACGCCATAGCCCATGGTTCCAAGCCCGCCCGAAGTTAGCCATTTTTTGGGTTGGTTAAATTGAATATATTGCGCTGTCCACATTTGATGTTGACCAACATCGGTTGAGACGAATGGTTGATATTCAAGGCTTAAAGCGTTGAGTCTTTCGAGAGCGTATTCAGGTTTGATGGAGGTTTTTGATGGTTCGTAAGACAAAGATTTTATACTTTGCCACTTATGAATTTGATGCCACCAATCCTTAATTTCTGAATAACGATTGCCAATTTTACGACGACTTATTTCGTCAAGTAAAGCTTGAATGGCGTGTTTGGCATCGGCATTTATGGCCACTGCTACGCGAATGATTTTGTCGATTGAGCATTCATCGATATCGATGTGAATTTTTTTGGAATTGGGTGAAAAGCCTGAAACTCGGCCAGTGACGCGGTCGTCAAAACGCGCGCCGATGTTGATCATGACATCGCATTCATACATGGCCATGTTGGCTTCATAGGTGCCGTGCATCCCAAGCATGCCAATAAATTGAGAATCGGAAGCCGGAAATGTGCCGAGACCCATTAAAGTGTTGGTGATTGGAAAGCCAAGATGGCGAACTAATTTGGTCAAGAGCTCGCAGGCTTCGTCGCCCGAATTTATAACTCCACCACCGACGTAAAAAATTGGTTTTTTGGCAGAGCTAATTAAATCGACTGCTTGCGAAATATTATCGTGATTTATTGAAAATTTTTTTTGTTTTATTTGGTAGGAAGCGCGATTTATTTCGGGTTTGCCGTGATAAATTCCTCGACTGTTTTGAACATCTTTCGGAACGTCAATTAAAACTGGACCTGGGCGATTAGTTTTAGCGATATGAAAGGCTTCGTGAATTATGTAGCCAAGATCGTTAACGTCTTTTACCAAATAATTGTGTTTGGTACAAGAGCGAGTAAGCCCAGTAATATCAGCCTCTTGAAAGCCATCAGTTCCGATAACTGAAGTGGCAACTTGCCCAGAAAAACATACTAAGGGAACTGAATCCATGTAGGCGTCGGTGAGTCCGGTGATGGCATTTGTAGCACCCGGTCCAGAAGTAACGGTGATAACTCCAACTTTACCAGTTGAGCGGGCGAAGCCTTCGGCAGAATGCGAGGCAGCTTGTTCGTGGCGCGTAAGAATATGGCGAATGTGGTTTTGTTGATAGAGTGCATCATAAAAGGGAAGTATTGCTCCACCGGGATAACCAAAGATTGTGTCGACACCTTCATTTATGAGGGCTTTAACAATAATTTCAGCTCCACTAAGTTGATTAGTTTCTTTGAGTTTCATCGAGAAAAATGTTTTTTGACCTAAATTTGATATGAATTGCTCGGCATTTAATCACTTAAAACTTTTGTGTTCAAGTAAAAAATTAGGTTTGATTTTATGTTTATAGGGGCTAGATTTCTAGTGTTGCAATCAAATTTCAAATTTATGAATTCACAAATTAATATCGAGAAAATTCTCAAATCACTTCCCCATCGTTATCCATTTTTGTTGGTTGATAAGGTTTTAAGTATTGAGCCCATGAAAAAAATTGTGGCCGTCAAAAATGTAACCTTCAATGAGCCACAATTTATGGGTCATTTTCCAGATCATCCGATTATGCCGGGAGTCCTTATCATTGAAGCACTTGCCCAAGCCGGAGCCTTGATGGTCACCTTGTCAGACAATTTTAAAGCTGACGAAAAACTGGTGTATTTTATGTCAATTGATGGCGCAAAATTTCGTAAACCAGTTATTCCGGGAGACGTTTTGGAGCTTCATGTTGAGGCGGTTCAAAATCGTGGCGCAGTCTGGAAATTATCAGCTAATGCTTTTGTCGATGGTCAAAAAGTCTCCGAAGCCCAGCTCTCTGCCATGATTGTTGATAAAGAAAAGAAAATTGTCTAACCATGATTCATCCATCTGCAATTATTAATGAAAGCGCCCAAATCGATAAAAATGTTGAGATTGGGCCTTTTTGCATTATTGGGGAAGGCGTCAAAATTAACGCTGGAACTATACTTAAAAGTCATGTTGTGATTGACGGCGATACAACCATCGGAAAAAATAATACAATTTTTCCTTTCACTACAATCGGCGTTGTTCCTCAAGATTTAAAATTTCGTGGCGAAAAATCGCAACTTGTAATTGGCGATAACAACATGATTCGAGAACATGTCACTATTCATCTTGGAACCCAAGATGGTGGAATGCTCACGCAAATCGGAAGTAATAATTTATTAATGGTTGGAGTTCATATTGCCCACGATTGTAAGGTTGGCAATCATGTCATTCTTGCCAATAATGCTACTTTAGCTGGTCATGTCGAAGTTGGTGATCATGTGGTGATTGGCGGTTTATCGGCTATACATCAATTTGTTAGAATCGGTAATTACGCCATGATTGGCGGTATGTCTGGTGTTGAAAGCGATGTTATTCCTTTTGGCTTGGTGATGGGCGAGCGCGCCTCGTTAGCTGGACTAAATCTGGTCGGTATGAAGCGCAACAACATCTCGCGTGACGAAATTCATGCTTTACGAAATTTTTATAAATTAGTTTTTGGAGAAAAAATTAGTGAAAATTTTGTCGAAAGATCATCTAAAATCGCGCAAGAATTCCCCAACAATTCAACCGTCAAAGAGGTCGTAAATTTTATCAATTCCGAAACCTCGCGATCTTTTTGCCAACCAAAAAATTAATAAGTTATGTTGCGCGAAATATGCCTAGACATTGAAACTACAGGTCTCGACCCTAAAGATGGACATAAAATTATTGAAATTGCTTGCGTTGAGCTCGTTAACAAAGTTAAAACCGGTAAATTTTTCCACAGCTTTGTTAATCCTAGGCGCGAAGTTCCGCAAGATGCTTTTAAAATTCACGGCATTTCTACAGAATTCTTGAAAGACAAGCCAATTTTTGATTTGGTGGTCGATAAATTCTTAGCTTTTATCGGTAATGATATTTTGGTTATCCACAATGCGCCATTTGATACCAAATTTTTGAATTTTGAACTTAATATTTTGGGGCGCAAAACCCTTGATATGTCTAGGGTTGTCGACAGTTTGGTTATTGCGCGTAAAAAATTCCCCGGAGCGCAAAATTCGCTCGACGCTTTATGTAAAAGATTCAATGTTGATTTATCGAAGCGCGATAAGCACGGTGCGCTTATTGATACTGAATTATTGTGCGACATCTACATTGAATTAATGGGCGGAGCGCAAGCCGGTTTTGGTTTTGAGTCAACCAAAAAAGTACCGCAAAAAACCCCCATTTCCAATGAAGTTTTAATTCAAAAAAACTCAAAACCAATAATTCCGTCGCGTCATTTTGAAATCACGCCAGAAGAGCAAAATAGTCATCGCGAATTCATAACCAAAAATTTTAAAACCAATTTTTGGTATAATTAATAAATATAAGTTTTAACACCACTTTAAACCCAACAACACCTTAATGAAATATCTCAAAACCCTATCGAACGCTTTGGCGTTTGATATTCAAAATTTCAAATTCTGCGCAGTTCTAATTTTTGTTGGTGGCATTATTTTTGCGATTTCGTATCGACAAAGTTGCGCCAATTTCTTGAGTTTATTTATTATAATTTTTGGCGCTTTATTAATTTTATATTCCTTAGATTATTCTAGCTTTAGAGCTTATATTTATTGCGCACAATTGGTTTTTTTGTTGGGCATTTTGTATGTAATTTTTTATCATAAATATTTCTTACAAAACAACTATTTTCATCAAAAATTATATGTCCAAGCGCGCGGAAAAATCATCGAGACAAGATTTTTCTCGAATCCCCAAAATCATATGCGAGGTGTTAATTTGAAAATTCGAATTTCGGATTTATCGAAGCTCGAATTAAATAAAAACCCCCCCAACAAAACTCTAAAAAAATCGCTCACTAAAAAAATAAAAAAAACTCGGCCAAAAAAAACTTCGAAGCATCGCAAAAAATCTTCTTCAAAAAAAATTTCTAAGCCCAAAAAAACCAAGCGAGAGTTGGCTTTGGCGCGAAGAGTTTATAAAAAATTCATTAACGTATCAAATTATCAAGAGCTGGATCGCAAATTTCTTGATACCAAAAATAATATTTACTTTGATGAGTGGCTTGAAGTTGATGGAAAAAAAATTTTAAAAAATGTTCCGCATATTTTATCACTAAGTTTTTCAACAAATAATTTAAATTCTTACAATTTTGCGATAAATGACGAAATAGCCTTTCAAGCTCTTATAAATCCAGTCGATAAGCCGGATTTTATCCAGAATTTTAACCCTGAATTTGATGCCTTTGCAAAAAATATTGATGGCTTTGGATATATAATTTCTAGTCCTGATCTAATCGCCAAATCGGTTGTTAGTGATTTCGATTCATGGTTTTTGAATTGGCGCGAGATAATTCGTTATAAAATATATCAACATCTTACGCACGACGAAGCTTCACTAGCTTTGGCTCTTTTGATTGGCGAGCAAAATAACATTAGTAAAAATTTACTTACCGCAATTCGCAACACAGGATTGTCACACTTATTATCAATTTCGGGTTTTCACTTATCCTTAGCATGTGCGATATTTTTTGTTGGATTTAGAGCTTTTTTGGCGCGGTTTGAAATTTTGGCACTAAAATTTGATATAAAAAAAATCTCCGCCGTTTTGGCGATTCTGGCAAGTTTTTCATATTTTAAGATTGCCAATGCCCCAATACCATCCCAGCGTGCCTTGATAGTGGTGTGGATGGCGATGATAAGTTTACTAATCGATAGAAGATTTGATGCTTTGCGAGCATTATTTTTAGCATTATTTTTGCTCGCCATAATCAATCCTTACAATTTATATCAAGTGAGTTTTCAATTGTCGTTCATGGGCGTTCTCATTACTCTTTGTTATGTATCGCGTTGGCGTTTGGCGATATTTCCTCATCTGAATTTGCCCGCCGAAGATAAATTTATTACCGGAATTTTATCCACTTCAAAACAATATTTTTTAGATATTTTTATCATCACCGCAATTATTCAAATTGCCTGTCTTCCAATTTTAATGAACAACTTCCAATCATTCAGCCTGATAGCTTTTTTAGCTAATTTAATCGCCATTCCGCTGGTAAGTTTTTTAATTATGCCTTGTGCATTTTTGGCGTTAATTTTAATAATTTTTGGCCTCGAAAAATTGCCATTATTGGCATTGGAAAAACTGATAGAAATTTTTATTGCCTGCGTAAATTTTTTTATAAAATTTCCATATTCATCAATTACCACTCCTTATTTATCAAGCTTTAGCGCATTAATGTGTATTTTGGCGGTGATATTTTTTTGTTTAAGTAAAAATTTAATTTGGCGAGTCTTGGCGGTGTTTTTATTTGTCTTAGCAATATTTTTTGGAATAAAAAATCACCCAACTAACTTGATTCTTGAAAAAGACCAAAAATTTTATGCAATTTTTGACCAAAAAAAATTATTTTTTTCTACAAAAATAAAGCAAACCAAACAAATTAAAAACTGGCTTAAAGCTTTCGGCGACAAAGACATTCGGGTTATTCAAAAGTGCAATAAAATTTTGTTAAATAACGCGCATAATTGTCAAAAATGTTATAAAAATTATTGTGAAATATTTTTTAAAGATCGAAAAATTTTGGTTCTAACCAACCGCGTTAAAATCACTAAAATTTGTCATAAAATTCAAAGTCAAAAATTTCATGCAATCGTCAATCTGACCAAGAAATATCAACTTCCTGACTGTATTAAAAAAATTTCTGGCGAGACTAAAATTATTGATAATTTTGATTTTTTGGAACAAAAAACAATTTTTGTCGATTAAAAACTAATGTCCAAATACAAATGGATCCTGTGCTTTATTGATGGCATCAAGGTTTTCTAAAACATCATGGACTCTCAAATAATCAACTTTTTTGTGAGCTAAATATTGAGATATAATCAAAGTTTTTTGGGCCCGATCAAGATTGGGTTGGTTGGGGATTTGAAGATGATCCAAAAAACTTTTTTTGGAGTGTCCAACATAAATTTCTAAGCCCAAATGTCGATAAGCTTCGATATTTTTTAAGATACGTATCGACTGTTTGGGGTCTTTGGAGAAACCGATTCCGGGGTCAAAAATTAGTTGCGATTTTTTAATATTTTTTGCTTCCAAAAATGCGATTTTTTGTTGCGCCCAGCGTGAAATTTGTTGAAAAACATTTAATTCGCGATTGATGATAATATTGGGATCGGCGTGAATTGCCAAATTGTGCATTAATATAGCTTTAAGATTTTTTGTCGCCACGAAGTCGATAATTTTTTCATCAATTAATCCACTCACATCGTTGATAAAATTTATGCCGATAGAGTTTGCAAAAACAAGGGTTTCAAAGTGATAAGTGTCTATGCTGATTTCGATGTTTTTATGGTGGGAGTGGTTAAATTTTTTTATTGCATCGACAATTTTTGGCAAAATTTTTTCAAGGCGAAAAATTTCTTGAGAAGCGCTTAAAATTTGTGAATTGGGTCGAGTTGATTCGGCGCCAATATCAATAATATCGGCGCCATCTTCAAGCATTTTTTGTAAATGAGTGAGGGCAGAATTTTGTTGATTAAATTTTCCGCCATCAGAAAAAGAATCGGGAGTTAGGTTTAGAATGCCGACGATTTTAGGTTTATTGAATGATTTTAAATTCGACAATTTTTCGAAATTTACCATTTTTTTTCGAATTTTTTACGCAAAATTATAGCGCTCAAATTGAGGATTATCAAAAAAGCTAGGAGAATTATTATGGCTCCCGAGGTTTTTTCGACAAAACCAATTTCGGGGAGATCGGACCATAAATAAATTTGTACAGCTAATGCTGAAGAGGGGTCGCTAAAATTTTGTGGAACATCGACAATGAAAGCGACCATGCCTATCATCAAAAGTGGCGCGGTTTCGCCAAGGGCGCGTGAGATCGCTAAAATTGTTCCCGTCATAATCCCTGGGATTGATAAAGGCAAGAGGTGGTGCCAAATCAATTGCATTTTTGAGGCGCCAATTGCCAATGCTCCATCGCGAATTGAGTTAGGAATCGACCGGATGGTGTTGCGAGTCGCGATAATAATTACCGGCAAAACCAGCATAAACAAGGTTAGCCCGCCAACTAAACTTGATGAGCGTGGCAAGTGAAGCGTTTGAAGATAAACGGTTAGACCCAATAATCCGTATATTATTGATGGAATGCCGGCTAGATTGTTGATGCTGATTTCGATAATGTCGGTGAGCCGATTTTTTGGGGCAAATTCTTCGAGGTAAAATGCACACATAACCGCGATTGGGAAGGCGCAAGCTAAAAATACTAACATCACCAATAATGAGCCAACAAAGCTGGCACGAATTCCAGCGATTTCTGGCTCGCGTGAATCACCAAATTTAAAAAAATCCCAATTGAAAAAAGTTTTAATGCGCTTTTGTTCGATTAAAGATTTTATGATTTCAAGTTGAGTTTGGTTCAAACTTTCGTGATGGTTGTGCTTAACAAACATATCAACTCGCGAGCTGGCGGATAGCCAATAATATTTTGCGGGCTGTTTAGTTATTTGCTCTTTAAGTTCGAGATTGGCGACTTTGCTAACAATTTGATAAAGAGAATTAAGGTCTTCGAGTGTTGATAGTTGTGGATTTAATGCTTTGAGAGCTTCTTTGATGGCGGGTCTTAAATCTTGATTGTTGGTAATTAATTCGGGATTTATTTCGAGAGCAATTTTGGTGCGCAAGAAAGCTCCGTGGCCCTTGAAAACTATCATTGATAATAAAAAAACTAAAAAACCAATCGAAAAACCAATTGAGATTTTGCCAAGTAAAACAAATCTTTTTTCACTTTTATGGCGCTTTTTTAGGTTCGAGATTAAAATTTTAGACATTCTCTACGAAATTTTTAAGATTGTTGTCGGCGAAGCATTGTTTTGCGGGTTTTGCAAGGCATATGTTAGGGATTTTTTTTAAAAGTAAAACTCGAAATTTAATTGTTATTTTGAATATTTTTGGCAAGCATGGCTTTGATGAAGCCTTCAATTTCGCCATCTAGCACCGCTTGAATATTGCCAGTTTCGAAGTTGGTGCGCAAATCTTTAACTAATTGATAAGGATGCAAAACATAGGAACGAATTTGGTGTCCGAAACTATTATCGCTTTTGGCATTTTCTTGCGATTCCTGATCTTGTCTTTTTTTGTTCATTTCAATTTCATAGAGTTTTGATTTAAGCATTTTCATGGCTTCGGCGCGATTGCGAATCTGCGAGCGATCACTTTGACATTGAACGGCGATATTGGTTGGCAAGTGAGTGATGCGAACCGCCGAATCGGTTTTGTTGACATGTTGACCGCCAGCGCCAGAGGCTCGAAAGGTGTCGATACGCAAATCTTTTTCTTGAATATCGATGTTTATTTCGTCGTCAATTTCGGGATAAGCCCACACCGAGGCAAAGCTAGTTTGTCTTTTACCGTTGGAATTAAAGGGTGAAATGCGCACCAAGCGATGAATGCCAATTTCATTTTTGAGCCAACCATAAGCGAATTGACCGGAAATTTTTAGAATTGCCGAGCGTATTCCGGCTTCTTCGCCATCGAGAATATCGATAATTTCGGCCTTAAAACCGCGATTATTGGCGAATCTTTCGTACATGCGAAGAAGCATTAAAGCGAAATCGCAAGAATCGGTTCCGCCAGCGCCAGCGTTGATGTCAACGAAACAATTATTGTGGTCATTTTCGGCACTAAAAAGACATTCAATTTCAAAATTGGCAACTTTTTTAGCAAGATCAGAAAGATTGTTATGAATATCCGTTAGCAACTGCGTATCGTTTTCGCTTTCGGCCAGCTCTAAATAACTTTCGATATCTTTTAAAGATGAGTTAAGATTTTTATATTCATTGAGCTTGTTTTCGAGAAGAGATTTTTCTTTTAAAATTTTTTGGGCGCGAATTTTGTCGTTCCAGAGGGCCGAATCTTCAATTGTTTGATTAATTTCGTTGAGACGATTTTCAATCTTGATCGGGTCAAAGACACCTCTCAATTATCGCGAGAGAGTCGCGAATGGTTTTGATCAATTCTTTTGTTTCGAAGCTCATTATAAATAAATTTCTGAGGTTGTTTGGGTGACTTTTTTTGCTGAAGAGTCGAGTAATAATGAATTTACAAAAACTCGATTACTATCTTTGCATTTTCTGACGCCTTTTAGCATATAGCCGTCAGTAACGCCGGCGCAGGCAAATATGACATCGCCTTTGGCCATGTCTTTGGCGGTATATTTTTTGCTTAAATCTTTGATGCCCATTTTTTTGGCTCTTTCGATTTGTTTGGTGTTGTTATGAAAAACCAATCTACCCATCATCTGACCGCCAATAACGCGAAGTGCGGCTGCGGCCAAAACCCCTTCGGGAGCGCCACCGGTTCCCATATAGGCATCGATTTTGGTATGACCAGAAGTGCAGGCAATAACTCCCGCCACATCGCCATCGCCTATAAGCCTAACTCGTGAACCAGCCTCGCGGACTTTGGCGATAAGCTCTGCGTGGCGTGGACGATCAAGTATCATAATTGTGAGCTCATCAAGGCTAACTTTTTTTGCTTTAGCCAGATTCTGCAAATTTTTTTTAGGAGAGTTGTCGAGATCGACGATATTTTTGGGCAAGCCAGCGCCAACCGCGATTTTTTCCATATAAACATCGGGAGCGTGTAAAAATCCGCCTTTGTTAGCAAAGGCAATAACCGCTAACGAAGATTCCCCAGCATTGGCACAGATTGTTGTTCCTTCAAGTGGGTCAAGAGCGATATCAACTTCAACTCCACCTTTGCCTACTTTTTCACCAATGTAAAGCATTGGCGCCTCATCTCTTTCGCCTTCGCCAATAACAACAGTGCCCGAAATATCCATTTTATTAAGATTGTGACGCATCGATACCACCGCTTCGTTATCGGCGGATTTGTTGTCGCCTTTGCCAATCCAATCATAACAAGCGATCGAGGCTTTTTCGACAACATTTATAATTTGGGATGATAAGGAGCTTAGCATAGTATTTTGGTTTAAAACTGAATTGATTATTTTTGGGGGTCTCGCTGGGTGTTTGATTGGGATTTATTTGGTCTTAAAAACCATTTATAGGTTTCAAACTTTTAAAATTTGTTGTGATGTTTTGAGATTTAATTAGGAAAATTGGGGTTTTGGGTTGTGGTGAAATATTGTTATATAGCTTAGCTAGAAAGTTTTTGTTCTTTGAATTCAACATGTTTGCGAACAACTGGGTCATATTTGTTGAAAGCCATTTTTTCGGTTTTTTGTTTCGGGTTGCGACGAGCTAAATAGTAAAAGCCTGTTCCAGCGGAGCTTACCATTTTGAACAAAATAGAACTTCTTTTAGCTTTTGAAGCTTTAGGTTTACCAGCCATATTTATCCTTGAAATTTATGATTATTATTTTTTTTGATTTGCAATTTTGCCTTTAATTTGCCTTGAAGATTTGGTTTAAGATTTTGTTAAAGACCTTACTGCAGATGAGTTTAAAAAACTTTTGCGGTCATTTTCAAGATTGAAAGTCGTTAGTCAAGTCAATTGTTTTGGCGATGTTTCAAAATCTAATCTTTAGTGATTATTTGCGATCTTGACAAATTAAGTATTTGAAAATTAAAAATAATTTAACACTATCGACTAAACAAACCTCCCCATTATTAAATCAATTTTTTATAAAATGAATAATACTAAAATTAAAAAAGCTTTTTCGTTGGTTGAAATTTCAATTGTAATTTTAATTATCGGTTTGCTTGTGGCTGGAATTTCAAAGGCCTCTGATATGATTTTTGATGCAGAGCTAAAATCTTTGAGATCTTTAACAAAGGGTTCAAGGGTTAACAGGATACCAAGCCTTGTTTTATGGTTAGAAACCACAAGCGAAGAATCTATGAAGTCTTCTGAGAGAGTTGATGGAGGTAATGTTAGTTATTGGAGCGATATAAATCCTCAAACTACAAATAAGATTATTTTTAAAAATCAAAAAAATGCTACCAACGTTAAATATGTTGAAGCCGGAATTAATGGAAATAACATTCCGTTATTATCTCCCCTTGCACAAGTAAATGCTGATGATTATTTTGTTTCAACTACAATGGCTTCAATTTACACCCCCCCTCTCGCTACAACATCTTCTTATCCTTCAAATCAAATATTTCCTAGTACCGATCTAACTATATTTGCTGTAGTTGCCCCTCACGCCTCTGCTGATATATTTTCATTCTGCACATACAATACAAATGTTTGCGACGCTGGTAAAACAATAAAATTAGGATCAAGTACTAATAAGATCCAATTCACAATGCTAAGTGGAGCTTCAACAAACGCTACTGTTGTTGAAACTGCAGCTCAGACGGCCCCTTATGTAATTGTCTCTGCTATAAGAGATACAACTGGTTCTAAGATTTTTGTAAATGGTGCAAATAAAGTTACTGAAGGAACTGCCAATACGAATGCAACCATGACTTCTTTTGATGGAATATTCAGGGTTGGACCTGCAAAAGTTTTTGAAGTGATTGCGTTTTCATCAAGATTGTCTGATGCCGAGCGCTATGCGGTTGAAGAGTATCTTGGCAAAAAATACAACATAACCACCACAAGAACTACTTTCTAATCCTTCCATTTCTGGCTTGCCAAAAAGCTATGATTCTTGAATCAGCTTTTTGGCAACTTCTTTAGCTTCAACACTAATATTTTCTCCCGATAGCATCCGAGCCAGTTCATTTAATCTATCATCTTCATCAAGTTTTGTGATTTGAGTTTTAATTGTTTTGTCGAGATTATTTTTAGCAATTTTAAAATGAGTTTGTGCTTTAGAAGCGATTTGGGGTTGATGGGTCACCACAAATATTTGGGCATTATTAGCTAAAATTTTTAGCCTCTTGCCGACCGCATCAGAAGTGCTTCCGCTAATTCCGGTATCAATTTCATCAAAAATAATTGTCGGGATTGATTTTACTTTCATCAGCGCAACTTTTAAGGCGAGCATAAAGCGCGATAATTCTCCGCCCGAAGCAATTTTGCTAATTTCGTCAAAATTGCCGTTATTCAAAGAAGCCTTGAATTTGGCTTTTTCTAAACCATTTAAAAAATATTCTTGATCATTATTGGGATTTTTATTGGGGGTGATTTCGACTAAAAACTTAGTGCCTGCCATTTTAAGAAATTTTAACTCTTCTTCAACTTTTTTGGCCAATTCTTGTGCCGATTTATGGCGTTTTTGGCTAATTTCGCGAGCAATTTTATGATATTTTTTTAGCAATGATGTTTTGCTTGAAAAAAAATCATCTTTAGTGGCTTGGTTTTTTTCTAATTCGTTATATTTGCGCCTAAATTCATCTAATAAATTACTAAAATCGCTGAGAGGATAATTATATTTGCGCCCAAGGCTCCGAATAAAAAATAATCTTTCTTCAATTTCTTCTTTGGATTCGTTAAAGTTGTTAACCTCTTTAAGGATATTTTCCAGATTATCGGTTAGGTTATCAATCTTTGATATAGTAAAGTCGGTAGCAATATTTATCGATTCAAATTCTTCAGAATAATTTTTTAAAAAATTATCGATCAAATTCACATTGCGAGATAAAAATTTTTGAGATTGCAATAAATTTGCGTTGGCTTGATTGAGAGAATTTTTTAGCTCATTAACGAAAGCGTTAATTTTTTCTTTAGCGGTAAGTTGATCTTTTTTTTGAACCAAAAAATCCTCTTCATTATCTTGAATTTTGGCGTCCAAAATCTCTTTGATGGCATGTTCGAGATAATCTTTTTCTCGCGTAAAAGCCGATTCCTGAGCTTGATAATCGGCAATTTTTTTATCCAAGTTTTGTAATTCAAAATAAGTTTTTTTTAGCTCCAAAAGTAAAGTTTTGTTATCCGAAAATTCATCCAAAATATCGAGATGACTTGAGCTAACCAATAATCCTCTTTGCTCGTGCTGACCTTGAATTTCAACAAGAGTTTCGCCAATTTTAGCCAATAAGTTTAAACTAATTTGAGTGTCGTTAACAAAAATTTTATTGTTTGATGCTTCGGAAATTGTGCGCCGAATAATTAGTTGATCATTCACAAAATTAAGGTCGTTATCGCGTAAAATTTCTTGGCATAAATTATTATTTGAAACGTCAAATTCGGCAATAACTGAGGCTTTGTCATCATTTTTGCCGATAAGTCTGGAATTAGAGCGAAAGCCAATTGCCAAGCCAAGAGCGTCAAGCAAAATCGATTTACCTGAACCGGTTTCGCCCGTCAAAATCGTTAATCCATTGGCAAAATCAATCGCAATTTTATCGATTAAAACAACGTTGTTAATGGTTAGATTTTTTAGCACTAAAAAAATGAATTATTTTTTAAATTCGCGATGATAATTTGAAGAGAAGCTTTCCATTTATAAAATTAATTTCTCAAACTTCAATTATGTTTATTTTAGATCAAAAGTTGCGCCAAGATAGTTTTTTGCTTGGCAATCTTGAGCTTTGCCAAGTTCTTTTGATGAATGATAGCAATTATCCGTGGTTAATTTTGGTGCCTCAAAAAAATAATTTAATTGAGATTTTTGATCTAAGTTTTGATGAGCAAATTTTACTTCTCAAAGAAATAAATTTTGTGGTCGATTTGTTAAAAAAAGAATATCCTTACCATAAATTTAATATTGCTAATTTGGGCAATATTGTTTCGCAACTTCACATTCATGTAATAGTCCGACAAAAGAATGATGCGACATTTCCAAAGCCGGTTTGGGGGAATGCTCCAGCAGTGCCTTACAGTGGCAATATACTCAACGAGACTTTAAAAAATCTCCAAAAATATTTTAATCGATAAAGATGGATAATTCAGAGCTTCAAATTAAAAAAATTTTATATCGCGCAGTTCACAGGGGTTGCAAAGAAACCGATTTTTTATTGGGAAATTTTTTTGTTGCGAATCAATCGGTTCTAAAAAATTTTGAATTAGATTTGTGTGAAAAATTTTTATCCGAAGATGATATGTTGATTTACGATTGGATTATTGAAAAAACCCAATCGGCCCCCAAATCCGAAACTCAATTGCCTCCAAAAATCCCATCCGAGTATCAAAAACTAATCGATGCCATACGCGCTTTTCATAAAATTTAGCTAAATCTAAATAAGAGAAATTTTTGCGATTTAAAAATTTAAATCGTTACAAACGCACATCAAATTGTAAATTATTCGGCGATCAACTTTGCAATTTTGCCATAATTTAGCGATATCAAATTATCGATTTCGAGTTGAATTATAGCGGTGTTGAAAAGGTTTATCGGAATTTGAAGTTGGGAGATGAGTTGATCAACATTAGTCGGCTCGCTATTAAGATTTTCGAGGATTTTTTTGCTAACCAAGCCGATTTCGTCGTTGGAAAAATTATAATCTTTTTTGATTTTAGAAATTTGTGAAATTTTTTTGAGTTGATTGTTTTTTTGAGTGCTGGCGGTGAGAATATCCTCAACTTCAGTGATGATGTTGGCCCCTTCTTTAATGAGGCGATTAGTGCCTTGGCATCGCGGATCAAAAGGTGACCCGGGAACCGCAAATACTTCACGATTTTGTTCGATAGCAAAACGAGCGGTGGCTAAGCTCCCAGATTGCAAACCAGCCTCGATAATAACTGTAGCCACGCTCAAGCCCGAAATCAAGCGATTGCGTTGAATAAAATTTGGACCTTTGGGTGAAAAGCCAATCGGCATTTCGGATAAAATAATTCCGCATTCAGCGATTTGGTTATAAAGATTGGTGTTTTCGATTGGGTAAATGTTGTCGATTCCGCCGGCAAGAACCGCAATTGTGCCACTTAAAAGTGAAGCTTCGTGGACCGCGGTATCAACTCCGCGAGCCATTCCGGATACACTTACAATTGAATTTTGACCTAATAAAAGAGTAAATTTTTTGGCGTATAAAAGCGCATTAAATGATGCATTGCGTGGGCCAACTACCGAGATTTTTTCTTGTTTTAGAAGCTCTAAATCGCCTTTAACTGTGATTATGGGCGGGCAATCGCTAATTTCGCGAAGGGCTTGAGGGTAAAGCGGGTCGGTGAATGTTAAGAATTTGGCACCAAAATTTTGAGTTTTTTCAAATTCTTCGATGGCAAGTTTGCGATCAAGAAGACGAATATTGCGATTTGAAGAATTTACGATGTCATTGAAATTATCGATTGCACTTGAGACAGTGCCATATTTTTCAAGGATTTTATAAAAAGTAATTGGACCGACATTGTAACTTCTAGAAAGTTGCAGAAAATCGATTATTTGAGAATCGTTGGGATCTGAAGACTCAAAGTGTTTTTTGTTGAACATTTTCATGTGGCGAAAAGGGTTTGTTGAAGATGGGATTTATTGTTTTTAAAGATGTTAATTTAATTGAAATTAAATTAACATCTTTAAAAACAATAAATCCCATCTTCAA
>RFYG01000060.1 GCA_009925685.1 Pseudomonadota bacterium | reverse complement strand
GAAGCAAATACTCCTGAGATACAGGTATAAGTTGGGGAACCAGCATAACCTGAAGCGCAAGTTAAAGATGTAGCGGTGCTGGTGGCATTTACAGTACTTCCACCTTGAGTAACATTGATATTCGAAGGAACGGTGCAAGTTGCTTGAACACAAGAACCAGAAATATTATAAACAGGGCTTGAACATGCTTGACCTGTGGATGATACATATAATTGAGAAGCATTATTATCAATTCCAGAGCTATATAAATTTGGAGCACTTGAGTTAAAAGTATAATTACATGCTGACTCGCAGTGATAACATAGAGTAACACTTAAGGTGTTTGGAATTTTTAAAGAACTTATAACATCGTTACCATTTGGCAACCAGCAATAATAATTTCCAAGTGGGTAACCATATACACCGCCTGCGTAATCAGGGTCATTATAAGCAAACACCTTGTCGCAAGTACATTCGTAATTTATAGAACCGGTGTAACCGTTTTGACATGATATAGAACCCGTTCCAAGACCAACATTCTGGGCAGAATATCCCGTACCCGCTGGAATAGAGCAAGTAATTAACACACAAGCTCCACTAGCATTTTTAGCATAGCCAGAAGCGCAACCGCAAGATGATCCAGAAACAATTGAACCAGCAACTGAAGTTGAAGTTGGATTAGCTGGGCAAGTGTAAGAGATGGTACCAGTATATCCAGTTTGGTCGCAAGTAGTGGTTAAGCCTGAAGCTGAAGAAGTATAGGTCAATCCACTTTTAGCAGAATAACCCGTCCCAGTTGGTAAGGTACAAGTTACTGCAGAACAGGTAGTTCCTGCTGAAGAAAATGTTCCTGGATTAGTTGTTCCAGTACAAGTATAGGTTGGGGAGCCATAAAATCCTGATACACAAGATAGGGAGACTGATGAAGTGGAATAGCTAACAGTGTTCCCACCTTGACTAACATTGATATTTGAAGGAACGGTGCAAGTGATTTGAACACAAGCTCCACTAGCATTTTTAGCATAGCCAGTAGCGCAAGCACAAGATGATCCAGAAACAATTGAACCAACAACTGAAGCTGAAGTTGGATTGGCTGGGCAAGTGTATGAGATGGTGCCAGTATATCCAGTTTGGTCGCAAGTGGTGGTTAAGCCTGATGTTGTGTAAGATAAGTTAGTTTTAGCAGAATAACCATTTCCGGCTGATAAACTACAAGTCACTGCAGTACAAGAGCCGGATGGGGTAATTGTACTATTGTGAGTTGTGCAATTGTTGGTCAATGAACCAATATAACCCGTCGTATCACAAGGCAATGATGAAACAAATGAATTATGTTCAACAGTTTTAGCATTAAAACCAGCAACAGCTGAAGCATTACATGTAATTTTAGAACAGCTATTTGAGTTCTGAGTAAATGTTCCGATAGATGTATTAGGGTTGGCTGAACATTCAAAGTTTGCACTACTATCAGTTCTATAGCCAGGAGCATTACAGAAATAGCTTGCTGTACCAAAATTAATTCCAGAAGTACCAGAAACAAAGCCGGTTATATTGGCAGGAACAGTGCAAGTTATAGCAACGCAATTATTTGTTACAGAACCAACTCCGGTATTACTGCATGACCAAGAATATGAGCCGTAAAATCCTGTTTGACAAGTTCCATTTGTTCCACTTGTGAGGGCATTAACAGTTTTTGAAACCATGCCACTACTACCACCAACAACACAGGTTCTTAGTTGACAGTTATTAACGGTTACCGATCCGACGGCCTGAGATACTCCATTTACAAGTGGTGTCGTACAAGACCAACTATAATTTCCAGCATAACCCTGACTATCGTTACAAAGACCGTTAGTTCCATTAGTATTTAAACTGACAGTTTTTTGAACCATCCCAACTCCTTGAGATGAAGCACCAACTTCGCAGGAATTTTTACAATTATTTGTTGTCACAACAGAATTTCCAGCAAAATCACATTTCCATGCATAATTACCAACATATCCAGAACCTGAGTTGCATTGTCCATCTTGACCAATTGAGTTAAGAGATACGTTTTTTTGAACCATTCCAACCCCTTGCGAAGAAGTTCCAACTGTACATAAATTTTTACATAAATTCAACGAAACAACCCCTTCCAACATACCTGTTGAAGCATTAACTGCGCATGCCCAAGAATAATTTCCAACATATCCTTGCGAAATATCGCACAAACCATCATTGCCACTTCGACCAAAGGCTACAACTTGTTGAATTGATCCGTTTGTTCCACCAACTATACAAGTGTTTTTACAATTATTTTCAGTGACCGATCCAACTCCGCTCGAACTGCAACTCCATTTATAAAAACCTCCATATCCTGAGGCACACTGCCCATCAACTCCACTCGTTCCTTTCGTAACCGTTTTTGGAGTCAATCCCAATTGATCTCCAACTACACAATTTGTTGGTACACAATTATTAGTAGTCTCAGAAATGTTATTTGAACTACATTTATATGAATAACTTCCGGTAAAACCAGATTTACAGGTTCCATCTGATTTTAAAATTCCATCAGATAAAACTTCTTTGGAAACCATTCCAGTCCCTACGCCAACAGTACATTTATCAACTTTTATGCAGTTATTATTTTTTACTAAAATTACTCCATCATTACAATTCACACTAACGCCCTGTCCTGAGTAACCTGAAGCGCAAGCTACAGTTGAGTCACCGTGGGTGAGAGTTTTGGTTTCAGCGCCGATTAAGCTAAAATTACAATTTTGGTAACATAGATCAGTTACATTTGATATGCCATTTTCGCAAGAGTAACTATATGAACCACTATATCCCGACTCGCAAATACCGAATGTACTTGAGGTTCCTGAGATAATATTTGTAAGGAGTTTCATCCCAGACGATCCTCCGATCGACGAACACTTTGAATCGCTACAACCACCAGATTGTATTGCAGATATACCATTATTACATGTTATGATGTAGCCACCTTTGTAACCTGACTGATTACAGTCAACTTTGTTAGATCCATAAGGAATAGTAACTTGGCTAACACCAGTAGCTTGAAAAGTGCAGGATTGTTTACATGTTTCAGTAATTGTATAAGAACCAAGCTCGTCACAAGAATATTGGAGGATACCACTGTAATTGGTGGCGTCACATTTTATTCCACCAGAGCCATTTGGGACAGATTTAGTTCCGACAATTCCATCAGTTGAAATAGAACACGGACACGATACCTCTTGAGTCCACTTACCATCTTTTCCGCATTTCTTTGCGGGTCTTTTATTTGAACCAGAGCAACTTTGATTAGCGTAAATTATGCCCTCAAAAAATGCATTTTTATTGTCATAAAGAGTTCCAGAATTTTTACAGGTTATAACGGTCTCAGTTTTTGATTCCTCAAGAAAGGTTGATTTAGTTTTATAAAAAATTAGATCATCAAAATTACCGCCAGATTTAGTTTCTGATTTAACAAATACATCATCGATAACGACAGTTGATCCTGATATCGAGGTTGGAAAGTTACTAGCCTCGGTGCTAGTTGTTGAAGCGTTTGAATTTTGCGCAGATGAATTGGCGTTAAAGGCTCCATTTTTATTTTTTCCCGCTGAAATTAATACGTAAAGCGCATCGCTATCAATTTCTTTGATATTATCTCCAGATTTTTCATTGATTTTAATCGATGTAGTAGCAGATCCGATGTTTTCATTCACTGAATTTGGGTCAGTTGAGGGGGCAACTGTTGATTTAATATTTACGACATAAACTATTTTTGAACCAAACTGATCTTCGATATCACTTGGTTTTAAGCCCAATGATTGTGCTGGAACAGCTCCATATAAAAGGTTAGGATTAGAGCTTGATACAAATACACCCTTAGTTCCATCGATAACACAATTATTTGCACTGATTTGCTCTTTACCATATTCAGAGCTAGTTCCTTTTACGATCCTCAATCCAGCTGGGCAAGGTAACCTTTTATTTTGAATTAAGAACTTGCTAAGGGATTTATTGATTTTCTCGAACTTCGCTGAATCAAGTTCTGACTTTTTTGAATCTGTTTTAATTTCAGTAATCGCAACAGAAGTGGCAGTAACTATCAAAACTGTCGATATCATTACCGACAAATCATTAAGACTGAATCCTTTTTTGAGATTAATTTTATTTTTAAAATTGCTTAGTTTTGCATTTAATTTTTCTAAAAAATTTAGTCTCATATGTTTGTTGACAATTATTGAAATTGAATTTAATTTTTTTTTAGTAAATGTTTTTATCGTAAATAAAGGGGATATAGCTCAGTTGGTAGAGCATCTGCTTTGCAAGCAGAGGGTCAGGAGTTCGAGTCTCCTTATCTCCACCATTCAAATCTTCCTTCCAATAACCTCTCATCTAAAAATTTTCTAAACTTATTAATTAATTTTGAAAATATTCTAAATTTTATTTTAATTAATTTGCTTCAGATACAACTTAATCAAATAACTAGGATCAGTTAAAGTTTTACGACAATATTTACGATGTTAGTTTTGATTCTAAGTAATTTAAAAACTCCACTCCCAAACATCTATCTCTCTGATATCTTGCAATTCTAATACATCACTAAATTTTGGTGTAAAATGCATAAAATTCTGATTTGATTTTTCACATCGACCCTCTAAAAGGCAACTAATATTTGGTTTGTAAAATATAAAATTCCCAAAATAGGAATTTAGAAATTTGAGCGAGTTTTTAAGGCAATTGAAATGGTTCCTTCATCAAGATAGTCTAGTTCACTACCTATTGGTATTCCATGACCGAGACGAGTAATTTTTACATCATAATTCGACAAGAGATCGACAATATAATGCGCAGTATTTTGTCCATCGATTGTTGCGCTTGTAGCAATTATAATCTCAAGAAAATTTTCATTTTGAACTCTGGAAATTAATTTATTAAAATTTAAATCTTCAATATTTTTTCCGCTGATTGCCGATAAATTTCCACCTAAAACAAAATATTTCCCATTAAAATTTTTTGATCTTTCAATGGCCCACAAATCTCCAACCTCTTCAACAATACACAAAGTTGTTTTATCACGTTTTTCATCAAGACAAATTTTACAGACTCTTTCTTCATCAATATTGCCACACACATCACAATTATGAACTTTCTCATTTAGTTCATTAAGATAAAGAATTAGAGGTTTAAGATATTTTTCTTTATTCAAAGCTAAAGTTAAAACGATTTTCTTAGCAATCCTTGGCCCCATTCCGGGAAGCTTAGCAATAATTTTAGACAGATTTTCTATTACATTTGTTGCCATATTTTAACTTTTTAACTATTTACGAATAGCGCATTCAGCAACAACTTGGTATTTGTATGTTGTAAGCTGCTCTAAGCCAACCGGACCTCTAGCATGAAGTCTTCCGGTAGAAATGCCAACCTCAGCTCCAAGACCAAATTCACCACCGTCAGCAAACTGAGTCGAGGCATTATGCATAACTATTGCCGAATCAACTTCTGATAAAAATTTTTGAGCAGATTCAGAATTTTCAGTAACAATACTCTCGGTATGAGATGAGCCAAATTTGGCAATATGATCAATTGCTTCATTGATATCATTAACAACTTTTAATGATAAAATTTTATCCAAATACTCTTGATAATAATCCTTTTTATTAGCTTTTTTAACTCTTTTATCAATCTGGCGCGAAAGGTTATCCCCCCTAACCTCACATCCGGCATTAATTAAATCATCAATCAAAATTGGTAAAATTTTTCGAGCAACTTTTTTATCAACTAACACTGATTCGGTTGCACCGCAAATTCCAACGCGACGCATTTTGGCGTTAAATAATATTTTGCGCGCTTTTTCAAAATCAGCATCTTCGTGGATATAGGTATGGCAATTTCCATCAAGATGCTTAAACAAAGGAATTCTTGTATGTTTTGCAATTGCTAAAATTAAAGATTTTCCTCCGCGAGGAATCACTACATCGATAAATTTATCCATCTTGAGAAGTTCTTTTATCAATTCTCGATTTGGATTATTACAAAAAGATACCGCTCCAGAGGGCAAATTATTTTCGGCTAAAACTTTTTTAAAAATATCGGCCAATATTTTTGATGAATTTATTGACTCGGATCCGCTTCGCAAAATTACAACATTTCCAGATTTTATTGCCAATGAAGCAATATCAGCGGTAACATTTGGGCGCGATTCATATATTGCAAGTAAAACCCCGATCGGAGTTGTTATACGCCTAATATTTAGGCCGTTTGGGCGAGTAACATTATAAGAAATTTTTCCAACTGGATCGGGAAGATTTATGATTTCATCAATTGAATTAACAATATTATTTATTTTGTTTTCATCCATCAAAAGCCTATCAATTTTTGATGACTCCAATCCATTTTTATGAGCATTTTCAAGATCGATTTTGTTAGCTTTTAGAATTTGATTTTTGTTAACAATAATGGCGTTCTTAACTTGCATTAAAATTCTATTTTTTGAAGCCTCATCAAGCTTTGAAATTATCTTGGTAGCGCTTTTGGCCTCATTGCATATTTTTAATACTTCAGCTAAAGTTTCAGCCCTTGATTGCTTCATAAAAAGATAAAAATTGAGTTATGTATGAAAAAAATATTAGACCGACAAAGCCACAAATTGTCACAAAAAGAGTGGTCAAAATCAAACTCGAATCAAGATCAATTTTTTTACCTAGATTTAAAATTTTTTCATCGATTGCAATGTTTTCAATTTGACCGCTTGACTTAATAACAACTTCTTTACGAAAAAATTCTTGATATCTTTTAAAAGTAAAAATTCCCAAAAAAATAATATTTAAAACCAATATAATCATCGAAAAATACATCTTATTTTTGATTAAAAATGATAAAATTGTAAATTTATCAACCATTGAAAATGATGGAGCCAAACCGATTAACGATAAAAATCCAAAAAACGAAATAACCGTTGTAATCGGCATAATATAAAAAATTCCACTTAAGGATTTATTGGGAGATTTATGGAGATAAAGTTCAAAATTTCCAAGACAAAAAAACAAAATTGTAAAATTTATTAAAAATCCGATAAGGGAAATAACCGCAAAATTAAACTTACCTGAGGCGTGAATTAGTATTGAAAATATTAAAAAGATGAATTGATTTACAAAGATAAAAAAACTGGATGATTTGAGGTCATTATTTTTTAAAAAAAATATCGCCGAAATTACAAGATTTATTAAAACAATTACCTCAAAAAATCGTAAACCGTATATTTTTGTTATAAGTGCTAGGCCCTTGAATCCGTAGATATAATTTAATATTTTTAAAAACACAAAACAGCTTGAAAATCCATATGACACCACGAATAAAACCATCAAAATTAAACTGTCAAATTTGATATTTTTGAAAAATAAATAAATTGGCACCGACATCGCTAAAAACAAACCAAAAAAGAATAATAAAAATATAATTAAATGTTGAAGTTGATCATAATTTGAGGGTAAAATTATTTTTTCAGAAAAATCGATTTGGCCGTTTATTTTGTAGGTGATTACAGTTGCAATAAAAATTAAAAAACTTTCTAAATATAATATAAAAGTAAAAAATTTTGTAAATTTTGTCTCAATAAAATTAAGATATCTTACTCCAAAAAAATGGGTAGAAATTATTAAACAAATGTAAAAAAACAAAATTGTAAAGCCCTTCAAAATTTTTAAAAAATCTCAATGCAAGCCAACTAATAAAAG
>RFYG01000059.1 GCA_009925685.1 Pseudomonadota bacterium | reverse complement strand
AGATTATAAAAAGTGGGTTTTTGTGCAGTATTTTTTCTGGCCCAATTTTCTACAATTGTATTCAATTCTTTTTTAATTTCTGGATAATAAGCTTCATAAGGAAATGATTCATCTATCGCTATCTTTAAAACATGTTTATAGTATAAATCGGCTTTTTCTGTTTCGCGTAAAGAGGCAAATTTATTAGTTTCACTTTTTGATTTTTTAGTTTTATCTCCATCATAGCCTTTATCATTAAAAACTATATCTCCATAAGAATATGTTTTAGCATTATTTGATTGAGTGATTTGTTCATCAATTAAACTACAGATTTTAGTGATTTGTCTTTCGTAATAAGGAGTTGCTTGTGAAGTTTCTTTTAATATATCAATTTCATTTAATAATTTTACTTTGAGGTCATCAAAATCAATATTATCTAAAGTAGTAGGTATAGAGTTTGTTGTAGATGGTGCTCTATGGCTTGATGAACCTGTAAGAGGTGCACCAGGTCCACGAGGCGCACTAGGTCCAACAGGTGCACCAGGTCCACCAGGTGCAGTAGTTGCAGTTGTTGAGGGATCGGCACTTTCTCTAGCGCTACCAGAAAGGAATCCAGATAAATAATTAATGGCCATGGCCGAATTAGTTATCGCTTTGACGGCTGAATTAGATAATGACGTTACTGATTTAAAAATATTCATAAATTTTTTTCTCCTTGTCTATTTTTTTTGTCTAATTTTTTTAAAAATAAATTTTGTCGAATTAATGATTATTGCAAAAATAATCATCGAAACTCCAATCCAAATTAATGAAATGAATGCTTTTAGATAGGCTCGTACCGCATAATTTTCATTTTCGTCTTTATTGCCGATAACCAAATATAAATCGTAAAGTGGATGATGGTAAATAGCACTTTCGTTGGTAGTTTGATTGGCAACCGGATAAAGTCTAAGTTCTGGTTTCAAGGTTGTAACTAGTTTTGAGTTATTATAAATATCAAAAACGCCAATGCGGGCAATAAAATTTTTATCGGAACGATATTCAAGATTAGTAAATTCTAGTGTAAAATAATCGAGAGTAAATTTTTGATTTAGACTAATATTAATTTCTTTTGTGTGTGAACCATAATAAGAAATTATCACTCCAACAATTAGCACTAAAAAACCGCTATGAGCTATTTTCGATGCTAGTTGCTTGGTATAAAAAAAATTCACAAATAATGCATAAAATGAAAGAAATAAATTGATTAAATTTATGAAATTCATGTTGCGATGCGTGATAAAAAATGATACAGTGATAATTATTGAAAGGCACAAAAATCCACAATTTTTAAAAGTTAAAAATTTTTTAAGATTAAGAGAATTTATAACGAAAAGTGTCAAAAACGGCATCAATAATAAGCTAAAAACTTGGTTGTAATAAGGAGCGCCAATACTAATTATTTCGTTCATCAAACCCCGCGCCAGAATTGGATAAAGCGTGCCAATCATGATTACAAGAAGTGCGGTGATTAAAAAATAATTATTACCAAGGATTAAATAAAAATTTCGATTTTTGTTAGTTTGTTGAGAAAGATTTGTCGATAAATTGAAGTTTTTGGCAAAAATAAATAATCCAAGACCGCCAATTATTGAAATTAGAAATATAATAAAAAATCCACGATTAGCGCTTATTGCAAAAGAATGAACTGAGGTCAAAACTCCGGAGCGCGTTAAAAAAATTCCCAGTAAACATAAAATCATGGTGATAATGGCCATAAAAGCGCTCCATGATTGCATAGATTGGTGATTTTTTGCAACCTTTGTGGCATGAATTAAGGCAATTGCCGAAACCCACGGCATTAATGAAATATTTTCGACTGGATCCCAAAACCAATAGCCTCCCCAACCAAGCTCACGATAAGCCCACCATGATCCTAAGGCAATTCCAAGGGTTAGGGTTGCAAAAGCAAAATATGTAAAAATTTGAACGGATTTTAATGCTAAAGGCGTGAATTTTTTAGAAATTATCGCGCCCATAGTTATAGAAAAAACCATGCTAAAACCAAGATAGCCAACATAAAGCATAGGTGGATGAAGGGCTAGGCCAATATCTTGGAGTATTGGATTGAGTTCGCGTCCTGAAGTTGGAACTTCTAAGGATTGTAAAAATGGATTCGAAGTGATGGCGGTGTATGAACAAAATAATGCGATTACAAATTGCTGAATGGAGATTGCACTGATTTTAATGGGGTTTTCAAGTTTACTAAAAAATGCAAAGAATAAATTATAGAGCGATAAAACTGTTATTAAAAGAAGCATTGAACCTTCATGATTGCCCCACGAACCGGCGATTTTGTAAATAAGTGGTTTAAGGTGATGCGAATTTTGATAAACATTTATAACCGAATAATCGGAGATTATAAAACTATAAATCAAAAAAATTTGCGCGCCAATTGCGCTTAAAAAACTTATTAAACAAAGCAAAAAATATATTTTTTCAAAATCTTTTGGTTGATATTTTTTTTGATAAAAAAAATAAAAAAAAGTGCCAAAAAATGTAGTTGACAAATTAAGAATTAAAGCTGAAAAGCCTAAGGTTGGAGCCATTTATTTGAGTTGAATTAACGAATTAAATTTTATTGGAAATAAAATTTTTAACAATTTCGAGATTATTTTCTAAAACGCTAAATTTTTCAGGTCGGCTAAATAAATCACTTAAAAAATTTGGCAATTTTGGTTGAGCAATTTCGGCACTTTCAATGGCACTTGGAAATTTAGCGGGATGGGCGGTTGCCAGAGTAATTACGCTTTCTCCTCGATAATGAGGGCTGGCGATGAATTTTTCAGAAGCAAGAGTGCCAATGGCGGTATGTGGATCGAGGATTTCATGAGTTTTTTCAAAATATTTTTTGATGGATAAAATGGTTTGCTCATCATCAATTTTGTAGGCACAAAAATCTTTTTTGATGGTTTTATGAATTTCATCGGGAAGGCTTAATGAGCCAGTGCGAAGAAATTCGTGGATAATTTCGGGAGTTTTGTTTTCAATTTTGTGAGTTTTTAAAGAATCAAAAATTAGCCTTTCAAAATTGCTTGCAACTTGAATATTCATGCTTGGAGACATGGTTTCAATCATTGATTTTTTGGTGTAATCATTGTGATCAATAAAGCGCACCAAGATATCATTAGAATTTGTGGCGATAATAAGTTTATGAATATTTAAACCCATTTTTTTGGCTAAGAAACCGGCGTAAATATCGCCAAAATTTCCGCTTGGAACCGTGAATGAAACTGGATTTTTATCGGAACAACCGAGTCTTAATGCGCTATAAAAATAATAAACAATTTGCGCCATAATTCGAGCAAAATTAATGGAATTAATGGCGACCATTTTTTTACCTTTTAAAAAGCTTTGATCGGCAAACATTTTTTTGACCAAGTTTTGACAATCATCAAAATTGCCTTCAAGGGCGATGTTGAAAACATTATTTTGAATAACGGTTGTCATTTGGCGTCTTTGGACTTCTGAAACTTTTTGATGCGGATGCATAATAAAAATTTCGGCATTTTGGCAATTCATACAACCATGAATTCCGGCAGAGCCTGTATCGCCTGAAGTGGCGCCGATGATAACAATTTTTTGATTTCGAATTTTCAAAAAATAATCTAGAACATTACCGAGATATTGTAAGGCAAAATCTTTGAAAGCGAGGGTAGGGCCATGAAATAATTCAAGTAAATAATGATTTGAATCTAGTTGTTTTAAAGGGGCGATTGCTTGATGAGAAAATGTTGAATAAGATTTATCGATAATTTTTTTATAATCTTGTGACGGAATTTCGTTATCGATAAAGAACTTAGTGATTTCAAAAAATAAATCTGGGTAAGAATAATTTTTTAATTCGTGTAATTTTTTGTCGTCAAGAATTGGTAAAAATTCTGGAATATAAAGACCACCATCGGAAGCTAATCCTTGAAATATAACTTCTTCAAAATTAAGAGAGGGCGCACTTAAACGAGTTGAGATGAATTTCATTGTTTGATTTTTGAATTAAGAAATTTAGTATCAATTTTGTCTCAAAAACTCTAGCTAAAAAAACCATTATGTCAACCTTACTAACAAACCCAAATTCTATTGAAATGCCCGATCATTTGTATCGCAACGGCATTGGAATTATTTTGATTAATAGTAATAAAAAAATTTTTGTTGGTAAGCGAATCGATAATCAATCCGATGCTTGGCAAATGCCTCAAGGCGGAATCGATGTTGGTGAAGATGAGGATTTGGCAATGTATCGTGAATTGCTCGAAGAAACCGGAATTAAATCTGAAAATGTTAAATTGATTAAAAAAAGTAACCGATATTTTTATTATAATTTACCTTACAAATTACAAAAAAAATTTTGGGGCGGAAAATATTTAGGTCAAAAGCAAAGATGGTATTTGGTCAGATTTGTTGGGACTGATCAAGATGTTAATATTTCTTCGCATGAACCAGAATTTTCCGAGTGGAAGTGGGTCAATTCAGATGATTTGCTAAATTTGATTGTCAGTTTTAAGCGTAAATTGTATCAAGAATTAATTACCGAATTTAGTGAATTTTTATAAATTATGAAGCCAGAAATTAATTTTTACGCAGTTGAGGAAGATATTGTTAAAGCGATGGCACCAATCCTTTTAAAAATTATTGATGACAATAAACGTGCTATAATTTTTGTGAAAGGTAACGATTCTATCAAAAAAATTGATGATTCACTATGGACTTATGGGCGCAATAAATTCATTCCGCACGCCACAATTTTCGATAAAGATTTTGTTGCAAAGGATCAACCAATTTTGATTTCCAATCAAGAGGATAACATCAATAAAGCCGATTATTTGATTTTTCTCGATGAGCCAAATATAGAGTTTATTCAAAGCTTTTCACGTTCATTTCACTTTTTTGAAAATTCTTCGCCTTGCAAAATTATTGAACCAAATAATTTTTATCGCAAAATCGACGGCAAATGGCAAAAAATTGCTAATTGAAATAAACCTTTTCTTGAATTTTCTTAAATCACTATTTACCCGCTATTAATAATACTCAAGCACTCATCATAATTGAATATTTTTAATAAAAATTTGTATTTACGACTTGATTCAAGTTCAAGTTTTGGGTCAGAATTGAGAATTATTTGGGCATTTTTATTGGCGATTCCAAGATAAGAGTGATCGAAATTCAAATCGGCAACTCTAAATTCTGGAAAGCCACTTTGTTTTGTTCCAATTATTTCGCCACTTCCGCGCATTTTTAAATCCTCTTCAGCGATAAAAAATCCATCATTCGATTCGCGCAAAATACTTAATCTTTGTTGAGATTTTTTGCCGTATTTTTCGCCATAAAGCAAAATACAAAATGATTTTTTTTCCGAACGACCAACTCTCCCGCGAAGTTGATGGAGTTGAGCTAAGCCAAATTGCTCGGCATTCTCAATAACAATAACGGTCGCTGAAGGCACATCAATTCCAACTTCAATGACCGTAGTGGCAATCAAAATTTTTATGTCACTATAGTCGTCGGCAAAATCGCTCATAATTTTTTCTTTCTCCTTGTCTTTCATTTTGCCGTGTAAAAGTGCAATATTTTTTGTTCCAAAAACTTGCGATAATTCTAAAAATTTTTGATTAACTGAAATCAAGTTTTGCTCTTCATTTTCATCAATTGCGGGGCATATCCAATATATTTTTTCATTTTTATTGATAGCTCTTTTGACGGCATCAAATAAGTCATGAGATTTTTTCATAGACATTATCAAAGTCTCGATTTTTTGGCGGTTTTTGGGTTTTTCACTCAAAATTGAAATATCCATGTCGCCATAAAGCCCCATCATGAGGCTCCGAGGGATTGGAGTTGCGCTCATAAGAAGAAGATCGGCATTTGGTCCTTTGTTTACGATTTTGAGGCGCTGGAGAACTCCAAATCGGTGCTGTTCATCGATCACAATAATTCCTAGATTTTTGAAAATTATGTCATCTTCAAGGCAAGAGTGGGTTGATATAAGTATGTCAATTTTGCCACTAGATAAATCGTTTATTATTTGGTTTTTATTTTTCTTGGTGGTCGCCGATGTAAGAAGGGTAATTTTTAAATTAAAGTCGTTTAGTAGTTTATGAAAATAAGTAAAATGTTGGGTTGCTAAAACTGTGGTCGGAACCAGTATGCAGGCTTGTTTTTGTTGAGCGATATTTTGTAAAGCCGAAAAAATTGCCACGATTGTTTTGCCACTCCCAACATCGCCTTGCAAAAGACGAATCATTTTTTTATTTGAAAAAATTTCATTATTGATTTCTTCTATGGCTTTTAGTTGACCATCGGTGGGTTTAAAGGGGAGGGAGGTAATAAATTTTTCACCAAAATTTTGCTGAGTAGTGGTAAAAATTTTATTTTTTTGAGCTCGATTTTTAGCCATCAAAACCGCCAATTGCCAAGATAAAAGTTCATCAAAAGCCAATCTTTTGCGCGCAATATTGTTGGGATTATAAGTTTTGAGATCATTATCTTCAGTCGGGTTATGAATTTTGCGCAAGGCATCGTAAAAACTTGGTAAGTAAATTTTTTTGACAAATTCTTTGTCGATCCATTCTTCACATGAATTGGGGAGTTTTTTTAATATTTCTTTAATTTTATGGGTTAAAAATTTATTGGAGATTTTTTCGCTCAAGGGATAAATCACATTAATTTTGGGAATCTGATCAATGTGCTTGGAATCAACAATCTCAATGGGGTGAGTAATTTGATTATCGTTAAGATTTTTGCTAATTCGTCCTAAAATCGCTATTTCGTTTCCTATTTTTAACTTCTCGATTTGACTTGGAAAAATTTTAAAAAATACCAGATTAAAATATCCAGAAGGGTTATAACAATTGATTTTGTATGGTTGGCGAGAGTTATTGGGCTTTAAGTGATTTTCAATTTTTCCACTTGTAATAACCAATTCTTGATCCCGCACCTCGGATAATTTTGGTAAAAAATTAGCTTTTTCAATTCGATAAGGTTGGTGTAATAAAAGATTAATAATTCTATCGCCACCGACTAATTTGGACAAATATGCATTGATAGAACTGGCAATTCGATTCAATGAAGTCAGGGGTTCAAATATGAAGTAGTGGGGATTATTTTTGTTCATAATATTAGGTTTGATTAATCTTCTTCGCGCATTGCCCTTCTATTTTCATCACGTTTTTTGATAACTTCTCTTTTGTCGTATAATTTTTTACCTTTTGCGATGCCAATTAAAATTTTCGCATAATTTTTTTTATTAAAATAAACCTTAATTGGAACTACGGAGAGGCCTTGGTTGTGAATTTTGCCAATAATTTTATCAATTTGTTTTTTACGAAGTAAAAGTTTTCTTTCGCGTTTAGGTAAATGGTTAAAACGATTTGCTCCTTTATATTCAGAAATGTTGGAGTTAATCAAAATTAATTCTGAATTTTTATCAACAATATATGCTTCAGAAATGCTGGCCTTGCCTTCGCGAAGTGATTTTACTTCGCTACCCAAAAGTATAATCCCAGCCTCAATCTCTTCGGTGATATGATAATTAAAATGAGCTTTGCGATTAAGAATTTGCATAAAATATATTGCGTGTGATGACTTTAAATTTGTCTTTGATCGGTATTTAAAAAAAGATAAAAGGAATAATTTTTAATGCCACTTTTTAATCAACAAAAATTGTCGTTCTTATTTTTTAATAGATAATTTTAATAATAAAAAAATTGAAAGTTTGTGTTGCAATAAAAGTTTTAGCCAATAAAATGCTCGACCTCTTAACTTGATTTGGGTATCAATAAAATTTAAA
>RFYG01000058.1 GCA_009925685.1 Pseudomonadota bacterium | reverse complement strand
TTTTATGAACAATATAAATCAAATTAATTCAAATCCTAAGCTGATTCTTTATGTTGAGGATGAAGATGTTCAGGCTAAAATTTTTTCAAAAATAATTGAAAATGAAGTCTCTTCCCATGGTTTTAAAGTAGTTGTTTTTAAAAGTGGTGACGATTTTATCGATTTAATTAATTCTCTTCACGCTAAATATAAAATTTCTGAATTCGGTTTAATTCTTCTCGATTTATCGATGCACGATGTATCGGGGTTGGCAATGCTTAAAGAATTTAAGGCAAAATCAATTAAAACTCCGATCGCAATTCTTACCGCCCGAGAAGACGACGCACTTAAAAATAAAGCTCTTTCAATTGGCGCAAATGATTATTTTGTTAAGGGAAAAGATGTTGAAGAATTATCGCGACTTAAAAATTTTATTCTCCAAAGTATAAACTAGTTTTGTGCAAATCAAAACTTTAATTATTTCAAAAAATATCAATTGTAAATTTAGGGTAGGTCTTTTTATCGAACTAACCCGCCTCAATTTTATTTATAATTCTATGAAAAAAATCACTCTCCTCTTTACGATTTTCATGTCTTTAATTAATAATTCTTTAGCCGATGAAGATACTAAAAATCTCAACCAAATGCGCGAAGAAAAAATTGTTTCAAATAATTCTTTTGAATCGCGCAATGAAGAATTGGGCAACAAAAGATTCGATAAAAATCCTAAACAAGATTTTGAAAGAGATGAGGGCTATAAAAACAGAAACGAGTTTAGGGGCGAACAAAATCATGATTTATTAACTAATAAAAATGGCGACTTCAAAGATTTTCGTGATCGCGCCCCAAATTCTAGAAACGGTGAATTGAAAAATGAATTTAGGCCCCAAGATTTATCAAGTGATAAAAAGCAATTATTAAAAACAGAGTTGGAGAAGCATCGTCAAGCCATGAAAAGTATCGCCGGAATCGACATAGTTTTTGGCGAAGAGGAGCGCAATTTATCACCCGAAGCCAACAAGGAGCGGGCAGAAAAAAATCATCAAATTATGTCGAATCTTTCTTCGGAATTGAAAGCTCAAGTTAAGGTAGAAATAGATAGACACCGCGCACAAATAAAGGCGATAACCGGTCAAGATATTGTTAGAAACGCACCGAACAACTTCCAAGGCGGTCAAGTAAATAATGGTGAGGGCGATAAAGGTTTTTCACGTAAAAGATGTCAAGAGCCATCGGCTCAAGATCTTCAAAAGCATCGACAAGTAATGGAATCTCTGTCACCGCAAAAGCGTGAAATGGTTAAAAAGGAGATGGATAGACATGTTCAAGAAATGAAAAATATCACCGGAGTAGATTTGCCTCGACCAAAGTGCGAGTAGATAATTTTTAAAAAAATTAGCGTATTTTTGAAGGGGGTTTGAAGTCCGTTCTATCCTCTTTTAAGGCTTGAAATCTTTGAGTAAGAGATTGTTTTTTTCGACTATCAAAATCGCTACCTTTTTGTTCATCTTGAACTTTTACTTTTTTTAAATCATCGGATAAATTTTCAAGCTCTTCATTGATCTTTTTTTGTTGAAATCTTTTGCGTATTAAATTCCAAAGCATTGATTTTTTGCCACTTGATTTATTGATGGGATTATGTTTTCCCATCTCAATTATCTCTTCACCGCGATTATCCCATTCATCAATTATATGCGCTTGAGATTCAATGTTTTCTTGCTCAAGACCGCCATCTTCGCGATCAAGATTGCGTTGTTGATTGTTGATGGGTCGAACTTGAGAATTTTTTAATGATTCAATTAAATCGTCCAATTTCTTTTTATCTTTGGAGTCAAGTTTTTCTTTTAAGTTTTTTGTTTCTTGAGTCAAATTTTCATCACAAGAATTTTGTTGATTGGCTTGATTTTGTTGATTTATAAAATTAGGTGACCCCTCGTCGCTGTTGGGAGAGGAGATGTTATTGTTTTTAGACAAGTCCAAAAGTTTTTTTGAGGAATCGTTAAATTCTGCCATTTGATAAATTATTGAATTAGTTTATTGAGTTTTTTTAAAATTTCGTAGCAATAGTTAATTTTTGATAAGTTATCAGAAAAGTTATTACAGAATAATACTTTATGATCTTTGGCTAATCTAATCGTATTTTTACTTTGAAATATTGTTGTCATAAGTTGCTCGGCGCCTTTAAAAATATTATTTTTAAAACCAACTAATAAACCTTCATTGTTAATTTCTAAGCTTTCTACCCCAACCAAGCGACATTGATTTTTGAGAAGAGCAATATCGAACAAATTATGAATCTCCGCAGGAATTTTGCCGAATCTATCGTTCATTTCATTGATTAAGTTTTCTTTGTCGGGCAAATTTTTAATGTTAGAAATTTTTTTATAAAAGCTCATGCGCAAAGATAAATCAGGCATATAATCGCTTGGAATCATTAGCGAGATCGCTAGTTTTATAGAAATATTTTTATCAAAATCATCGATTTCTTGGCGCAAATATTCGGGATTATTTTTGATTTGCTCGATAGTTTCGACCAGCATTTGTTGATAAAGTTCAACCCCCGTTTCTTTAACGTGACCAGATTGTTCGTCGCCAAGCAAATTACCACTTCCACGAATATCCATATCGTGCGATGCTACGCTAAAGCCAACTCCAAGGGCATCAAGATTTTGCATTACTTCGAGTTTTTTGCGAGCTTCGTCGGCAATTTTATGGCGATTATCGAGCATAAAATAGCAATAGCCACGAATTTTACCGCGACCAACCCGCCCGCGCAGTTGATATAGTTGCGATAGTCCAAACATTTCAGCTTTGTAGATAATCATGGTGTTGGCGGTAGAAATATCGATGCCTGATTCGATAATGGTAGTCGAAAGCAACACATCAATTTTACCGTCGATGAAATCGTTCATAATATTATCAAGCTCACCTGCGCCCATCTGTCCGTGGGCGTGAGTAATTTTAAGCTCGGGCAATAAAATTTTTAAGCGTGGCTCCATTTCTTCAATATCACGAACCCGCGGAACCACAAAAAACACTTTCCCGCTTCGATTAAATTCGCGCATCACTGCTTCGCGAACAATTACCGAATCATAAGGCATAACAAAGTTTCGTACCGCAATTCGATCAATTGGTGGAGTAGCGATTAGGCTCAAATCTTTAACTCCCGTTAGCGACATTTGCAGAGTTCTAGGAATTGGCGTTGCGGATAAAGTTAAAATATGAACTTCGTTGCGTAGTTTTTTGAATTGCTCCTTTTGCGCCACGCCGAAATGTTGTTCTTCATCAATTATAACGAGGCCCAAATTTTTAAATTTTATAGTTTTTTGTAACAGCGCGTGAGTTCCGATAACAATATCGACTTCACCATTTTCAATTTTTTGACGAATAATTTTGGCTTCAGAAGTTGAAACTAGGCGCGATAATTGAGCAATTTTGATTGAGGTGCCCTCGAATCTTTTACAAAAATTTTTGTAATGTTGACGAACCAATAATGTTGTCGGGGCAACAACTGCAACTTGCGATTGACCACAAACTATCGCACTGGCTCGAAGGGCAACTTCAGTTTTACCAAAACCAACATCGCCACAAATTAAGCGATCCATCGGACATCCTTTGCGCAAATCATTTTCGACATCTTCGATGGCTTGCATTTGATCTTCGGTTTCAACAAAACCAAAGCGTGCACGAAATTCATCATAAAAATGAGAGTCGGGAACAAAAATTGGCGATTTTTTGAGTTGGCGCGAGGCTGCGACGCGTAATAATTCTTCGGAAGCCAATTTAATTTTTTTGCGCACTTTATCGCGACGATTTTTCCAGCCGGCAACCCCAAGTTTATCGAGTTGAACCAGCGGATTTTCAGCACCATAGCGTGTAATTAAATTAATATTATCGACGGGCACAAAAAGCGTATCACCACCGCCGTAAATAATTTTTATCATATCGGTTTTAATGCCAAGAGCGGTGATGGTGTGAATGCCATCGAATTTGCCAATTCCGTGGTCGCGATGAACAATTAGTTCACCTAAATTTATACTTAAATTTTCTTCGATTAGGCGTTGAGAGGCGGATTTAGAAATTTTTTTGCGGGCGATTTTTTCGCCAAATAAGGCTTGTTCGCCAATAATTATAAAGTCGCTGGTTTCAAATCCGAAGTGAGTTGGAAAAACAAAATGACCAATTTTTCCGAGCTTAATTTTTTGAAATTCACTAAAATTTTCAATTATTTGCAAATCAATATTATAGTCGTGAAAAATGCGAATTAGCCTGTCGCGAAAGCCTTCGCTAAGAATAGCTATTGCGACTTTTTGGTGCGAATGGCTTTGTAAAAAATCTTTGAATAACTCAATGACATCTTGCTTGTTAGTGCGAGATGCAAGCGTAAAATCTGAGACGGCTTTGAATTCGAGATCTATTTTGCGAGTTTGATGAGGCGTATTTATATCAAATTTATTGAAGCAAATATTGGTGTGATCATTGATTTGCTTATGAATTTGTTGTTGATCTAAATAAAGAAGATCGATTGGAATCGGGTTGTAAATAAATGAATTGCGGTGGTTTTTATCATCAATTCTGGCTTGATAATAATCTTTAATTTGCTCAACTCTTTCATGGGCTCGACCCATAATTTGTTCATCATAAAAAATTACCGGATTTTTAAGATAAGAAGTTAAATTGGTTAAATCATCTTGATAAAAAAGTGGAAGCCAATGTTCCATCCCATCAAAGCTCCGACCCTCGGAAATGGCTTGATAAAATTGATCATCAAGTGAAGTGCCAAATAATTGGCGATATTTTTGACGAAAAGTTTCGATATTTTTGTGATTTAGCAGAACTTCGCTGGCCGGAAGAATTTCGAGTTTTTTGACATTTTCGTAGCTAATTTGAGTGATTGGATCGAAAACTTTTATGGATTCAATTTCGTCACCAAAAAAATCGATGCGATAACCAATTAAATCGCCGGCTTGAGTCAAGACGATATCGATAATTCCACCGCGCACCGCAAATTCGCCGATATTGTTGGCATTGCTGTGGCGCACAAATCCTTTATTAATCAAAAAATCACAAATTTGATCGAGTGAATATTTGGCTTTAACTTCAAGAATTAAACCTAAATTTTTTATAAGCTTTTGCCCGACAACCTTCTGCATTAATGCGTTAATCGAGGTAATTACAAAATAATTTTGATTTTCTTGGCGTGTTGAAATGGTATGAAGCGCTTTAATGCGAGACGATAAAATTTGGGGCTTTGGAGAAGTTCTGTCGTAGGGAAGACAATCATAGCCGTAAAAATTTATAATCGAAATATCGGGATTAAAAAATTTTAATTGTTGATTTATTAACTCGATTTGAGCGTCATTTTCGACAATAAATAATTTGTCGTGATTAACGAAATTATGGGCGATTTGTGAAGCAATAAAACCTTGAGCATCGCTTGGAAGTTTGGTTAGAACGCAAGATTCTCGAATGTGGCTGAGCTTAATTCTGTAGTCCATTTATTGAATAATTTCTATCGAAAAGTCGGCGTGACTTTTATTGATGTCGGGTGGCAAAACCGGAATTTTGTGGCTTTTGGCGACTTGTAAAAAAATATTAATTTTATCGGTGTTGTCGATTTCAAGATTAATTGAGGCGGTTAAGAATTCGGGTAAAAAATGCGCTTTTAAATAAGCGGTTTGATATGAAATCATGGCATAAGCGGCGGCGTGAGATTTGTTGAAGCCGTAGCCTGCGAACTTATCAACCAAATCGAAAATTTCGTTGGCTTGTTCTTCGCTAATATTATTATTTTTGGCACCGCTCACAAAAATTTCGCGCTGTTTATCCATTTCTTCTTTAATTTTTTTACCCATAGCGCGACGCAGTAAATCAGCGCCTCCAAGACTATATCCGGCTAAAATTTTAGCAATTTCCATCACTTGTTCTTGATAAACAATAACGCCGTAAGTTTCTTTGAGGACAGGCTCAAGAAGTGGGTGAGGGTAGGCAATTTTTTCATCGCCATGTTTACGACGAATATAAGTTGGAATGTTGTCCATCGGGCCGGGGCGATAAAGCGAAATGAGGGCAATGATGTCTTCGATTTTATCAGCCTTCATTTGACGAAGAACGGAGCGCATTCCCGAAGATTCAATTTGAAATACCCCAATAGAATCGCCTGAAGCGAGCATCTCGAAAGTGGTTTTATCGTCTAAGCGTAAATTGGCGATGTCGATTTTTATGCCACGGTTTTTTTCAATCAATTTAACAGTTTCAAGAATAGTTGTTAAAGTTTTTAAGCCTAAAAAATCAAATTTGACTAAGCCCGCCGACTCGGCATATTTCATCGAATAGCCAACTGCCGGCATGGTTGAGCCTTCGTCGTTGTAAAGTGCGCATATTTCGCGCAACGGTTTGTTGCCAATTACAACGCCGGCCGCGTGGGTCGAAGCGTGGCGATTTAAGCCCTCAAGCTTTAAGCCGATATCAACTAATTTATTAACTTGCGGGTCGTCTTTGATGGCTTGTTGTAAGTCTTTGTCCATCTCAATGGCTTTTTCCAAAGTTACCGCCTCAATCGCATTAAAAGGGATAAGTTTGCAAATGCGATCAACCTGCGAATAAGGCATTTGTAAGACGCGACCGACATCTTTCAAAACCGCGCGCGCTTGCAATTTTCCAAAAGTAATAATTTGCGCGACATAATCGGTGCCATATTTTTTTTGCACATAATCAATCACTTCATCGCGTCTCGATTGGCAAAAATCAATATCAAAGTCGGGCATTGAAACTCGATCGGGGTTTAAAAATCTTTCAAAAAGTAGCCCGAATCGAATGGGGTCAAGATCGGTGATTTGTAGAGCCCAAGCTACAATTGAACCAGCTCCAGAGCCTCTTCCGGGCCCAACAGGAATTTCATTATTTTTTGACCATTTTATAAAATCAGATACAATTAAAAAATAACCCGAAAAATTCATTTTAATGATAATCGCCAATTCGTACTCAAGTCTTTCGAAATAAATTTTTTCAATTTTTAATTGTTCGTCTTGAGGAGTTTCTTCGATTTTAAATTTTTGTTTTAAACGATTTTTAAGACCCTCAAAACTTTGATTTTTTAATTCTTTAGCTTCATCAAAATCAACTTCATTACTAAATTTTGGAAGTGTTGGCGGGCGTTCAAAAGCCATGGTGTGACATCTTTTGGCGATATTGATGGTATTTTCGATTGCCTCAGGCAAATCAGCAAATAATTCTAAAAATTCTTGATAATTTTTGAAATATTGTTCGGGTGAATTTTTGTGGCGATTTTCTTCGGCTTGGGTATGTCCTTCATATATGCACGACAATATATCTTGAGCCTCGTGCATTTCTTTGGTCAAAAAATAAACGTTGTTGGTGGCGACGAGAGGTATATTATTTTTTTGCGCTAAATCGATAAATTTTGGCTCGAGTAAATCTTCGTTTTTGGTGCCGTGACGCGAAATTTCAATGTAAAAACGTTTTTCAAAAAATTGATTAATTTCTGGTAAAATTTTATCGATTTGCTTTTGTTGTTCGGCGAGCAAAAGCTTGCCAATTATGCCTTCAACGCCTCCCGATAAAAAAATAATTCCAGCAGATTTTTGTTTGAGCAACTCGAAATCGATATGTGGAGAAATGCCATTTTTGCGCAATAAATAGCTTTCACTGACAAGAAACATAAGGTTGCGATAACCTTCATCATTTATTGCGATTAGCGGTGTTTTGCATAAATTATTTTCAAAATCGAGGTTGGAAAAATTTTTGGTGTCTTGTAGGCCGAAATCAACCAACATTTCACTGCCTAAAATTGGTTGGATTCCGGCTTTTTTGCAAGCCATTGAAAACTCAAGTGCGCCAAATAAATTTTGTGAATCCATGATTGCCAAAGCGGGCATTTTCAAGGATTTAGCTTTCTCAATTAAGTCGGGGATTTTAATCGCGCCTTTGCAAAGAGAGTAGGTTGTGTGATTGCGAAGCGCGATGAACACTAATTTTTTTTGAAATTAATTAAAAAAATGAAAATGGTGATATCACTTTATGATATGATTCTACAAAAAATTTTCAATTAATAAAATTAGAAATTTTTTATCGAGTGTAATTGAGATTTATAATGTTAAAAGTTTAAATCAGGAGGGTTTGAAAGAGTTTATAGAGGATTTTATATTTAAGGTAATTTATTTAATTTTTTT
>RFYG01000057.1 GCA_009925685.1 Pseudomonadota bacterium | reverse complement strand
ACTCTTCGATTTTTGGTAAATCTTTGATAGGTTGCTTCTGTTGTTTTGGTGCTTCTGACGCTTTATTTTCGCCGTCTTCTGGTAAATCTTCTCCAGCATAGATGTAAAGTCCTATACCAAACATTGCGATATTTTTCACTAAACAACGCATAATTGTTTTATTTATGTCAAACATTGTTGCAGGTTCAACAAATTTTTTGACAGGTGGAGCGCCATTATATCCCTTCACGGAGTATTCTTGTTTTACATTGCTCATAGCTTTATTTGCTCCATCCATTACTGGCAACCACATTTTCTTTGTTTTACCTCCAGCTTTTATTTCTGTCCATACCATATACCCTGTTTTTTCATCGAATTGGTATGGCGAGCCATTAAATTCCAAAATATTATATTCCCAATCTGGATAAGCTTTTTCCATTTCTGCTACAGCAAAAGCCCAGCTAAGATATGTCAATTCTGTGTTTCCTGATTTCTTTTTTTCAACTTTACCATTAACGTTTAATTGCAATAAAGTTTCAAATTTTGTTAGTTCTTTTGTTTCTTTCATATAGTTATTTTAAGTTAAGTTAATGTTAATAATACTTTTTAAAAGTATCTCAAGCCATATTATTGAAGGCTTTTTTAATTGTCAATAAGTTTTTTTACTATTGTTTCATTTTTATAATCGGGCACTAATTCATAAAAAACAGAAGCCCCGTTATTTATATCATTAAATAACTTTGAACTTTTATGCCCAATTATAATTCTTCTGTTATATTTACCCTTGCCCCAATCTCTCCAAAAAAAATCACTGTATTTGTTTTTTTCTTCGAAGTTTACTTCAGCTTTCTCAATTTCTTTTCTGATATGCTCAAGTAAACTTCCGTAAATACCAATTTGACTGGCAAGATTAGTTTTAGTGTTGGCTTCAAAATGTCCAACATCTTTTATTAATTCCAATATCTTTGGGATTCTGGCTTCTAGGTCTAACATAAGTATAACTCTGATTTGGTTTTAGAGGTGTAGTTGCCGTCATTATCGAATTTTCCCTCTTCTTTCATAACTTCGACTTTATATCGAATTTTTCTATTAATTTTTTCGGCTAATTCCTTTATTTCTTTTTGAGAATATAAAGAAGTTGATTCGTCTTCATTCTCAATTTCAACTTCTTTGATATAAATTTCTTCAAGGTAATTGTCCTCAAAATATTCTATCATTCCCTCGATACTATTAAAATCGAAGGCTTCTTTTTCTCCATTAATTTTTATACTTATCATATTTTTCTTAAGTTAAGTTAATAAATTGCCCGTCTTTCCGAGCTTTCATTTTATAAATTTGTTTTCTTCAATAAAATTGGTTATTATTAATGTCAATTTAGCTTTTAAATCAGGATTGTTTTTAAATATTTCAAACAATTTATCCGAATTAGAAGTGGCTTCATTTACTAAATTTCTAACCAATTTTTTCTTTAACTCACTTTTGATGTCAGTTATAGATAAATTATCCTGCAAAATTTCATTTATTGTTTCTGCAAAAATTTGTTTAAATTGTTCTGAATTATTTTTTATGATAATTTCTATTATTCCTTTTAAGGGAGAACCATAACCTTGCATAACTTCTATACAACTTTTTTGTATTGATATACTTAAATTCTCTTTTAAATTCTTGAGAATAATTTGCTCTAAATTAAATGGCTCATATTTTTGCTTTTCAACTTCTGACAATCTAATTTCTATATTTGCTAGACAATTTTTAAATTCAGTCATAGCGCGAGCATTATTTGATATAATATCCATAAGTTCTTGTTTTTTCATATATTTTTCTTAAGTTAAGTTAATAAATTGCCCGTCTTTCCGAGCTGTATTGGTGCGACTAAATGGACTCGAACCATTACTTGACGGATTTTAAGTCCGTTACCTCTTCCGTTGGGCTATAGTCGCATAATTTGCCTTTTTTACAGAAGGCTAACTGCGATTGTAGTGGGAATCGAACCCACACAAACATAGCACTAGAACCTTTCTACCATTGATAATGCGTATTTCTACGACTAGCTTTTGTCTATACAATCTGCCCTTTATTCAGAGGGGCGACCAAGCCCATAAATAAAGTATTTTCGCACTCATCTTTACCCGTGCCGAATATGACAAAGCCCCGCGTGTCTTCCGACTTTACCGCACCTCACGATTAGGCTTGAGCCTAACCGCTTTGTCTTGCCCTCTTTTATTCCCTCATGCCGAAATCCATCGGCTGGTAAATTAATATAGCTAGTAAGGCTTATTAATTCGTATCTTGCGATATAGACGCTTACCCGCTCCGATTTGTGATGGGCGACTTTAAGTTGTCTCACAAACCGCATTTTTGCTTAACACTTTTAAGACTTAAAGCCTGTCTATCCCTTTCGGAATTCCTGCACTCATCTTTACCCGTGCCGAGTTAAATATTTACTTTTGTAAGTAAAGTAAACGCAATATAATCAAGCCCTAATTAATTGTCAATAAGTTTTTTAAATAATTTATTAAATTATTTTTCTGCACTATTTCATAATGCTCACTAGCAATAATTTCACTTGCGCTACAAACAATTTTTTTGGCCTTGAGGTGTTTATATTTTATTACCGCATCAGTGCCTTTCATATTTTCCTTCTCCAAGTTATCATCAAAACAAATTACATCGAATTTATCGCTTATTAATAAATCGTGGTCAAAATAATCAATTATTGTTATATAATCATATAAACCAGCTTTTGTCGCTAAGTACTCATATAATTTATGATAAATTATATCGTCCTCGATTATTAATATTTTCATATCTACCAATTTAATTTTGAAAGTTGCGCTAAAACAAATATAGCTAATAAAATAATTGCTGGTTCCATGTTAATATTTTTTTATTTTGTTTTTATTGATATAATAAACGCCGTTTCCGTCACATTTATCACAAGTTTCTTTCCAACTCACAGATGCTAGATAATCAACTAAATTAGCAAATCCCATTCCCCAAATTCCATAATTCTGTTTATTAGTTTTGGTGATTTCGCCTTTACCATTGCATTTTTCGCATTGAGTTAAAATTTTATCCATAAAATACCTCGTAAATCTTTTTAGCTTGCTTTTCATATTTATTTACTCCTCCTTGTTGTTTAGTTGTTCCTCAATCAAAGCATGAAATCTTATTCCTTGCCCTGACAAAATTCTTTCAAATTTGCAATCAATATAATCTGAGTTATACCTCCCCTCCATCGGATCTCCTTCTAAGATAAGAATCATTCCTTTGAGTTGTCTTATCAAATAATCTTTTTCTAATAACTTCACTTCTTTACCCACTTACTCCTCCTTAAATTTAACAAAACCAGCATTATAAAGCTTTATTAATAAGCGTGCAGCGGTATCTTAAAAGATATTCTTGTTTGTTAATTTTAGGCAAAGCATAAAGTAGCGTTTCGAGGTCGTAAGCTTTAACATTACCTTTGCCATCAGCATCTGCAATATGCCTCATTTCTTGCCCCTTATCATAGCAATACCAATAAAAATCAGTTTCAGCCTCAAATCCTATTTCTTTAAGTTTTTTGCTTATTTCAAAATTTGTTGTTTTCATATTATTTTTTATTTAAGTTGTTAACAACCTCTTCCACTTTATCAAAAGTAAAATCGGTTTTTTCTTTGATAATATCATTCATTTTCTTGAAATTGCCAGCTTCAATCAATGATTGATATTGTTGAATACTCTCAAAATATTTAATAAAAATATCTCGATTGTGATGATAGAATTTTGCTTTACTTGCATTTTCAATAGTTTTTGCGAGTATGGTTTTAATATGTATCATTTTAAAATAAAGTTAGTTGTTTAAGTTCTGTTTCTATACGCTCGCAAGCCTTTTCAAAATATTCTTTGTCCAACTCGCATCCAATAAATCGACGCTTGGTTCTTATGCACGCCATCGCGTCTGTTCCGCTTCCTAAAAAAGGGCTGAAAACTAAATCATTTTCTTTTGTAGTAGTTAGGATTAATTTCTCAATCACCGCTCCGTCTTTTGTTGTGGGGTGAAAACTTGATTTAAGTTTTGCGTCAATCACATCAGTCAATCTAAATTGATTATTAAAAGGTCGCCTTAAATCCTCGTATTCTTTGCGTAAATCCTCGTATTCTTTGCGTAAATATTCGTTGTTTAGATGGTTTCTAACTTTTAAATATTGCTCTTTGGTCATAATATTATCACCATTTAGCCAATTTGAAACACAACCAGTCAATCCACCACTTGCACTTGGGAATAATGAAGCAATTTCTCTATTAGTAATTCCAGCCCTCTTAAATTCTTCCTTCAAATACTCTGCAAATGGATTGGGCATAATCTTTTTAATCATCTCAAGCCCTGTTTTATTTTCTCCTTTATCATAAAATAGGATTCTTTCGGTGATTGGTGCGAAGCTGTTAAAATCCATTATGCCTTTAATCGTCAAAGCGTTAACTTTTCTATAAATAATATTATTCAGTAAATTAAACCTTTTATCAAATTCCACCTGCAAATAAGCAATATTCTTATCATCGCCAAAAACAAACAAAGAGCCATTGTCTGCCATAATTCTCTCAAATTCATCTCTAAGCAGAATATGCCAATTAATCCAATCTTGCATAGTCTTAAAAGCCCAATCAAAAGAACCGCATATTTTAAAATATGGTCCATCACTTATGATAAGATTAAAAGTTTTATCACCAATTTCTCGCATAACATCAACGCAATCGGCATTAATTGCAATAATCCTACCATCTAACCAGCTTTTATGTTTAAATTTTTCTAAGTTAATCATTTTACCTCCGAAAATTGACTTTGTTTACCATTAAATCTAAATTTAATATCACCGCATTCGCCTTCACGATTTTTAGAAACAATTATATCAGCTAAGCCTTTTGCATTGTTATAACATTCAAGCCATTCCGCATAATGCTTTGAGTGTTCAGGAACTTTTTCACGCTCTAAAAAATACTCGTCCCTGTGTGTAAACATAACTATATCGGCATTTTGTTCTATAGCTCCCGAGTCTCTTAAATCGCTTAGGATTGGTCTTTTATTTTCTCTTGCGTCTCCAGCCCGTGATAGTTGCGATAATGCAACAACAACAATATTAAAATCTTTTGCTATCTTCTTTAAGCCTTCCGCAATTCTTGATATTTGTTGCTCTCTAGAAAATTCTTTACTTGAGCTTGCGATAAGTTGTAAATAGTCAATACAAACCATCTTAATATCAGATTTAAGCATTGCTCGTTTAATCTTGCTTCTAATAGCCAAAATAGTTAAACCGTTTTCTTGGTCGATTATTAAATTATAATTTTTCCAAGTGTGGCGGTTATTTTCTAAAGCCATTGAATCGCCTTCGGATATTACCCCAATTTTTAATCGATAGGCACTTACACCAGTTGTTTCGTTTAAAAACTTTCTCGCTAAGCTTTTGTCGGAAACTTCCATTGAAAAAAACATAACACCATGATTTAGAGAAACATTTTTAGCAAAGTTAAGACAAAATGTAGTTTTACCGCTTGAAGGTCTTCCCCCGACTATTACTAAATTTCCTAATTCAAAGCCACCAGTAAGAATATCTAATTTTTCAAAGCCAGTGAATACCAATTCTTTTTGGTGAACTGATAAAACATCATCAATAATTTTATCAATCTTTTTAGGCTGTTTAGACATGTTTATTGATATATCAGCTATCTCTCCCTCTAATTTTGTTTTAATAGCATCAAAATCGCTTATTTTTTCGTTTATGATAACATTTAAAATATTCTTTAGCTCTCTTATTTGCCATAATCTTATAATTTCGTTTGAATAAAACTCCATATCACAAATTCCACCAGTAGCGTTCATTAAATCTTTAACAATGCTTGTTTTAATGCTATTGTTTTTTAGAAATGTTGTAATAATTCTAAAATCAACAACTTCACCCGCACCAATTCTTCTGATAGCTTCTTCAAAAATTAATCTGTAATCATTAAAATAAAAATGCTTGGCTTCAAGATTAGGTGATTTTAACAAATTAAAGTTATTTGCTAGAATATTGCCAATTATAGCTTCTTCTAGCTCTTGATTAAAATTTTCTTGTTCCATATTATTTATTCCTCAAGTGTTGAAATGAACTTAAAAAACTAGGTGTATCATTGTTTGTGAAGTTTTTATTGTAATTATTATTTTTAGGCTCAAATACTCCCTGCCAACTGTTTTTAATTGAATTTTCTAAAGCTATGTTAGCATTACCAGCTCTTAGATTCTCAAAGTTTGTTAAATCTTTTAGCAATAATTCCTTCGCTTTGTCTGTTAATGGTTTTTTTATCTTTACTCGCATCTCAACAAAAGAATTAAATAAATCTTTATTTATAAAGATTGGTAAATCATTCTTACTATCACTCTTACTATCACTATCACTCTTATTCTTACTATCACTATCGGTATTTTTGGTATCTTTTGGTATACCAATTTTACCAGTGGTATTTTTGGTATTAGGTTTATTCCACCTTTTTGCAATGTTGATTTTATTCCTCTCAACAACATTTTGATATTTTTCTTCGTCTCTTTTAAACTGATTTAAAAAGGGCTCAAAAATGATAGAAATTAAATTATTTGTGGGTAAAATATTTTGAGATTGATAGTTGAAAATTGCTTTAAAAAGTTTCCCAGCTTCTTCGTCAGAAAGTTTATTCAAAACCGAGAGACTATCCTTATGTAAGATAAAAGATTTATTTTGTGTTTGATTTGTCATTTTGAGTGTCCTGTATTAATTTTATAAGATTATCCGCAAAGTCATAGAATCCCTGCTTAATTCTTTCTTCAACAAGCTTTGGCAATTTTAAATCTGCCAAGTCGTCAAGAGTTCTAGCAATTTGTCTATTTTGTTGTCGCTTAATCTCGCTTATCACTGTTTCCTGTGTTTGTTGCATTTCTGCTTCCCCTAACGTGGCGGTGAGGTTGCGGGGGGCAAGCCTCACCATAAATAATAAACAATCCCCCCCCGAAATGTTTATGTGCTGGCAAGCATACTCATCTTTGTCTATTGATTCAATGATTAAATAGCGCTCAACTTTCGCTTGCCAATAGTAAACTTGTAAAACGGTCTATTAAACAAGCTTACTATAAGAAAGCGAAGGGGGTTAACTACTCCCCCTTTGCCCAACTTAACTAAAAAACCCTATGAAAAAAGTTTGATTTATTTTTAATCATCACTTTCTTTTTGTCAAGTCTTTTATTTTTAACGCAATATATAATAAACTTATCGTGCTATAAGCCCCGAAAAGTAATTTATTAACAAAATTGAATTGTGTTCCGACCAATAAGATTGAAAAAACTAGTAACCAAAGTAAAAATAACGATAATTTCTCATTTTTGTTCATTATTCCCTCCGTTTTTTACTAATTCTCCCACAGTTTTACCGCAACTATATACTGTTTCTGAGGAGTATCTGGCATAGTTTAAATTTGCATTCTTTAAATTTGCACGCTCTAAATTTGCATCCGCCAAATCCGCAAAACATAAACGCGCACCCTCTAAATTTGCATCCCATAAACTCGCAAACCTTAAATTCGCCTCACTTAAATTCGCATATTTTAAATTCGCCATCATTAAATCTGCACCCTCTAAATTCGCAAAACTTAAATCCGCACCCTTTAAATCCGCATCCCTTAAATCCGCATATGTTAAATTCGCACACCATAAATCCGCAAACCCTAAATCCGCAAACCTTAAATCCGCATATTTTAAATTGCTTTTATTCTTTTCTACGAGCTCCTTTAAGGACAAACTCTCATCTTCAAACATTAATTCTTGTTTTGTGTTATAAATTTTAGTCATTATTCCCCCCAGTTTTGGTTTTGTGTTAAAAATTGACAATCTTTACATTTGCTTTTAAAGCTCATTATTTGATTGTGCGCTTGTTTTAAAGCCAGCTCGTTATTAGCTAACTGGCTTTTTAAATCCTCGATTATACTTTTAGCCTCAAATAATTGAGTTTCTAAAACTATTAGCTCGTTATTATTTGACATGCAGTTATTTTTATATCCTTGCCAGCAATAACTCGCTAAGGCTATAAAAATAACCGTTAAATAAGCTTTTATTATTTTTTTTAAGTTATTGGTCATTTTTTTTCTTATTTGTTCTTGTTTTGATTAAATGCCCGTTATCAGTATTTTTCAAAAGGTTGATTATTTCAGCCCTTGAAATTATTACGCCGTGGTCATGGTTCATTTTAAACACTGTTTTGGCAATTGATTTTTCTTTGATAAAAAAATTGATTATTGTTTTATCGTAAGTTCCGTCATTGTTTTTTTTA
>RFYG01000056.1 GCA_009925685.1 Pseudomonadota bacterium | reverse complement strand
AGTTTTTTTATTTTTATTTTTTATCCAATATTTTATTAGTTATGAAAAGAGCATTAGGTTTATTAAAAAATAAATGGCAATTTTTTTTATGCCTAAGTTCACTTGGTGCAATTATTTTGCATTATTTATGGAAAGTTTTGTTCGCCCAAAATCATGATTTTTTTCTCTACGCAGTTATAATTTTGGGAGGCATTCCTCTTTTATTTCAAATTTTATTAAAAATCTTTAAAGGCAATATTGGGGCCGATCTAATTGCATTTATAGCTCTAATATTAGCAATTTTTTTACAAGAAAATATCACCGCGGTACTAATAATTTTAATGCTCGCCAGCGGTCAAGCGCTTGAGGAATTTGCTTCACATCGTGCATCGTTTGTTCTTGAGGCTCTCGCTCAACGAATGCCCTCTTCAGCCCATCTCAAACAAGATAATAATTTTTTAGATATAAATATTTCTGAAATTAAAATCGGCGATTTAATCGCGGTATTTCCGCATGAAATTTGCCCCGTCGATGGCGAAATAGTTCAAGGTAGTGGCACAATGGATGAATCATATTTAACTGGCGAACCATATAAAATTTCTAAAACAATTGGTTCTAAAGTTTTATCGGGAGCAATTAATGGTGACTCTCTTTTTGTAATTCAAGCCAATAATCTTCCGGCCGACTCTCGTTATGGCAAGATCATTAAGGTTATGGAGCAAGCCAAAGAACAAAAACCCGAAATTCGTAAAATTGCCGACAAAATTGGGGCAATTTTTGCACCCATAACTTTTGTCGTGGCATTTGCTTCGTACTTTTTCACTGGCAGTTTGGTAAATTTTTTAGCAGTGCTAACAATTGCAACTCCATGTCCGTTAATTATTGCTGTACCAATCGCAATTATTAGCGCTATCTCAATCTCGGCGCGCCACGGAATAATCATCAAAGATGCAAGAATTCTCGAGAAATTATCAACTTGTACCACTGCAATTTTTGATAAAACCGGCACATTAACTTATGGCGAACCCAAGCTTTCAGAAGTTTTGACCTTTGATAATTATTCAGCCGATGAAATTATTCAAAAAACCGCCAGCCTCGAAAGATATTCAAGACATCCCTTGGCGAATGCGGTTTTAAACGAAGCCAAAAAACGTAATTTAATTTTGCTTGATGCTCAAAATATTAGTGAAAAAGCCGGTTTTGGCATGATTGGCAACATTAATGACAAAGAAGTTATTATTACAAATCGTGATAAAATTAACAATTTTATTAGTCCTCTAAAGCCAATACCAGAGCATATTGAAGGCATGGAATGTATAATTGTAATTAATCAAAAAATTGTCGGATTATTGAAATTTCGCGACGAAGAGCGTCAAGAAAGTCATTCTTTTGTATCACACTTAACTCCCAATCATAATTTTAAGAAAATTATTCTTTTATCCGGCGACAAAGCCAGTGAAGCTAATTTCTTAGCCAGTCGCCTTGGCATTGAAACAGTTTATAGTTCACAAAGTCCCGAACAAAAACTTGAAATTGTTAAAAACGAAACCTCGTTAGCACCGACCTTATTCATGGGCGACGGCATTAATGATGCACCCGCTCTGATGCTTGCCAGCGTTGGTATCGCATTTGGCAAAAATAACAATATAACCTCGGAATCTTCTGGCGCAGTAATTTTGGAGAGTAATTTATTAAAAGTTGACGAACTTCTTCATATCAGCATTTTTACGCGCAAAATAATTATGCAAAGCGCGGTTGGTGGAATGATTTTAAGTATTATTGGCATGATTTTTGCAAGCATGGGTTATATAAGCCCATCGCAAGGCGCGATTTTTCAGCAGATAATAGATATTTTGGCAATTTTGAATAGTTTGCGATTAACAATTTCTAAGGAAATTTTTTCAGACATGAAATAAATCCTAAGCTTAAAATTTAGCTTTATTTTTGCGCAACAAAAAATCGAAAAATTTCCAAAATCCCGAACGAATCACCAAAAATTTCGATAAATTAGCCAATAAATCAGCTTTTGTAACTCGCTCAAACAAAAACACGAAAATATCACGCTTTCTGGCGATGATTTATGACATCTCTTAGGAGCAAATATTTAAGATAGATTAAATTATAATTTTGATTTGCCCAATTAATTGCCTAACGAATTTCCTATTCTGAGGCGCAAAGCGTTGAGCTTAATAAATCCTTGCGCATCTTTTTGGTCATAAACCGAATCTTCTTCAAAAGTTACATGCGACATCGAGTATAAACTTTTATTTGATTCACGACCCATCACGAACACATTGCCTTTGTATAATTTCAAACGCACTTTACCCTCAACATGTTCTTGGCTTTTATCGATAAGCGCTTGAAGCATTAATCGCTCGGGCGCAAACCAAAAACCATAATAAATCAAACTCGCATATTTTGGCATCAACTCGTCTTTGAGATGACAAGCTTCGCGATCTAAAGTAATTGATTCAATCGCTCGGTGCGCAACTAGCAAAATTGTACCTCCCGGAGTTTCATATACTCCTCGAGACTTCATGCCCACAAAGCGGTTTTCAACTAAATCAAGTCGACCGATACCATTTTTACCGCCAAGCTCATTGAGTTTAGTTAAAATTTGAGCTGGCGACATTTTAACGCCATCGATGGCGATTGGATCACCTTTCGAGAATTCAATTTCTACAAAAGTTGGAGAATTTGGCGCGTCTTCGGGGCTAACGGTGCGCTGATAAACATATTCTGGCGCTGGCTGAGATGGATCTTCAAGCACTTTTCCTTCACTCGAAGTATGAAGTAAATTTGCATCAACCGAATATGGCGCCTCGCCACGCTTATCTTTGGCAACCGGAATTTGGTTTTTTTCGGCATAATCGATGAGCTTGGTGCGAGAAGTTAAATCCCATTCGCGCCAAGGAGCGATAATTTTTATATCCGGTTTATTAGCATAATAACTAAGCTCAAAACGAACTTGATCATTACCTTTGCCAGTCGCGCCATGAGCGACCGCATCGGCGCCAACTTGTTTAGCTATTTCAATTTGTCGTTTGGCAATTAATGGACGGGCAATTGAAGTACCAAGTAAATAAACTCCCTCATACAAAGCATTAGCGCGAAACATTGGAAATACGTAATTGGTAACAAATTCTTCGCGCAAATCTTCGATAAAAATTTCTTTGACACCAAGCATTTGGGCTTTTTTGCGCGCCGGTTCAAGCTCTTCACCCTGCCCTAAATCAGCCGTAAAAGTAACCACTTCGCATCCGTAATTTTCTTGCAACCATTTTAAAATAACCGAAGTATCAAGACCACCAGAGTAAGCCAAAACGACTTTTTTTATTTTTGCCATAAAGTTTATTTTGCGTTAAAATTTTTTAAAAAAAATTGGGAATAAGGGATTTAAAATCTGATAAAAAACGACGCGTCATGATAAAAAGTTCTTTTTAAAGAAACAAGTAAGCATTGAGAGGTTTTAAGGGCAAAGTGGAGGTTTGGTTTAAAAATATTATTTAAGGGCCATTGGGGCATTTAAATAAATCGGAGTATTAAAAGTTGGGTTATTAGCAATGTAGAGGGAATGAATATTTTTTAAATCATCGTCATCTAAAATAATGTCGGGATTTTTGTTTAATTTGCTTACAAATTTTGCTTCTAATTCACGAGTAAATATCGCAGATTTTTTTCGATAATTCATTTCACTGGCAAGCTCTGGATTATGTTTTTCTAACAACGAAGTGAGATTATATTTTTTAAAATCTAGCAAGTTATCGTCACCAAACAACATTTTAGCCAAGATTATGGCGACATCAAAAATATATTTATCAATAAAAGCCAAAGTTATTTTTTGTCTTTGAGCAAGATTTAATGATTTATCATTTGCTAAATTTTGATATTTATCGGCGAGCGATAAAATTTCTTTAATGCTTGGCCTATCTGAACCAAGCAACATTCTCCACGTATATTTTATATCCACTAAATGCAACGTAATTAGTTGATTTCGAATAAAATCGAAAAATGTCTTATTGCCAAAATAAAGCTGTTTTGGCAATTCCAAATTTTGATTTTTGCGCATGAAATTTTCAAAAGCCTCGCGCACGCCAAAAAACATTAATGCAAATGAAGCGGTATGAGCGAGAGTTCTATCAAGCGTTATGGCGCGGGTATTAAATAAATTATAATTTTTTAACTCACCCCTGAATGCGCTGTATTTAATGGGAGCTAATATATTTTGTTGTTTTTGGCCTCTTTTAAGTGGTCTAGAGCTTAGATTAGCAAGAGCTACGCCAAGATGATTAGCATTAAAAAATAGTTCATTGATGAATTGATTTTGATAATATTTATGTTGGTAAAACTCGATCGCTGTATCACTAAAATCGCGCCTTACTGAGTTATTTTTGAGATCATAATTCTGATCTAAATTTAAATGATTTGCGCAAATTAAGGCGGAAAGAAGATTGCTTAGAGCAAAATTTTCAATCGCATTTTTAGAATTTTTTATAGAGGAAAATAAAATTTGTTGTTGCTGACCTTGAACAGTTATAAGGCTCGCATCAATAGAATTGAGATCGGTTTGACTTTCTTGCGACTCATTTAAAGCGCATAATGCGTGTCTAAGTGGAATTTCATCAAAACGACCACCGCCCCTTGCCAAAGCGTTGCCGTGGCCACTAAAAATATGAACCGCACATGATATTTTATATTTTTGTTGGATAATTTTTTTTAATGTCAAAATTTTACCCACCGCCCAATCTTGATAAAAATCAACCGCTACACCCGCTACTCTGACCGAATCACTTTTAGCAATCATCGCGATTATTTTTTTAGTTTTAGAAATATGTTTTTGAAAAATTTTACTATCAATCAATCGCTGATAAATATTAAAAATATTTTGCAAATCCTCTAGAGATTCGGACAAAGTTACAATATTAATTGGCATGATTTTGAGTTGCGAATGAGTAAGTTTAAACATTAGCAGAACTGATAAAACCTGACTTGCCGAGCTGTGGTTTGAAATTATAAATTTATCAATCATGCGCCAATCTTGATTGGCAATTCTCAATCTCTTAATAATTTCATGATTCAAAAATGAGTTTGAAGCAAGCCAATCGCCAATTTCTTTGCATTTTTTTTGATCATTTATGATGCGCTCAATTTCATTAATTTTTTGCTCCTCACTATCAAAAGAAAAATTTTGTGAATTAAAATTTTTTAGAGTTTCGATCAAGCATTCTTCAATATCTTTGGCGTCATGCCTTATATCAATTTTGACTCCGAGTCGATATTTTTTAATACGTTCAAGTCCCTTGCTCAAAACTTCCGAGGTAATATTTGGATTGCCATCCGCATCTCCACCATGAGTCCAAACCGCTAATTCTAAAATTTTTTTTGGAATTTTTATTTGCGAGAAATACGGTGATTTTTCAATTTGTGATTGCCATTTTTGCAATAATTCTTTGTGAGCTTTTTTATTATTTTTAATCGCCAATTCAGCTTCTATCATCTCATCGGTGCAAGATTTTTTGTGGCTCGTAATTGGGCATAAAATTAATTTTTTAATAATTTCATGCAATTTTTTGAAATTCAGATTTTTTTTATCGGTCAAGAAAGCATCGAATTGATTCCCAATAATTGTATATTCGAGACTCATTGGATTAGTTGGGTGAGCAGTTAAACTAAGCGGTGCTCGAAAATAGTTATTAATAAAAACCTGAATGGCTTTGGCAGAAATATTATTATCAAAACAACGATTTAGAACCGCCAAAAGCGAATATCTTTCATCATTATCATGACTTTTATATTCACAAATTAGATCATTAACAGCTGATTTTCTGGCGCGCCGAAGAACATCTTGAAATTTGGCTTCTAAATCAATTATTGATGATAATAAATTTTTTGATGATGAAATTTTTAAATAGAACTCTTCGATTTTAATTATTTTTTGTGCTTCATCGGTAATTTTTTTTATTTTTTGAAGCTCAATAAAATGCTTTTTGATTTGAATATCGATACTTTTTATATCAAGTAAGCAAACGCTAAAATCAAGAGCTAAAGACTCTTGAATTGATTCTAAATAATTTTTTTTTATTAAATCATTTTTTAGATATTTATGCGGATTATGTTGATTGACCATAAAAATGATTTAATTTATAAATAACTCCACTTTACCTAAGTAAATATCTATTAAAGTGAGGTATTTTAAACAAAAAATACTTATATCTCACACTGCTGAAGGGTAAAATTTGATTCAAACTATTTTTCATCCAACAAAATGCAATTAAAAACCATTATATCCAGAAGCGACATTGGCAAATACTATAAAAATGCACAACATCGTCTTGATTTTAAGCATCAAAATCCAATTGAAGATATTTACGAAAAAATCCAAAAAAATTACCACATCGCCTTAATTTTTGATGAATCAGGCAACGAAATAATCGGTGCAATTGTTTGCAAAATAGATAACGATTTTTTTTCTAAAAAATTGTGCTCGATTATTGATTTTTATGGTCTTGATGGCGATTGTTATTTAACAATTGCCAATCTTTTGATTGATTGGATTATGCAAATTTCTCAACAATATTTATGTCAAAAAATTGTTTTTGAATCATTTACTAAAAACAAAAATGAACAAAAATTTTTTTCATCGAAAAAATTTATTTTAGAAAAATTTATGTTTGTTAAGGATCTTTAAAATTATCAATGCCCAAGAATAAGCGTTCACATACAAATTATTATTTTCGCAAATATTTTTATATCCCCCTCAAAATACTCAAAACTTCCATCATTGACATGGTTCGCCATGATGGAATCGAGCACGCTGGATATTTGGCTTTTTTAAGCATTCTATCATTTTTTCCGTCATTGATTTTTTTAATTACAGTAATTGGTTTTTTTGGTGAATCGCAAGTTGGAAGCGATTTTTTGCACTCTATTATCGCCGGCCTACCAAATGAAATGTCGCAAGGTTTGGCACCACGCATTAACGAAATTATTTCTGGTCCCAGCGATGAATATATAACCATTGCCATTATTGGAGTAATTTGGACAGCATCATCGTCGGTAGAAGGCTGTCGGACTATACTCAATCGTGCTTATCGAGTCGCCTTTCCTCCCCCTTATATTTTACGCAGATTGGTAAGTATTTTCGAATTTTTTATAATCATTTTTATTATAATTACGGGCATTGCAATTTTTGTCGTCGTCCCCGTAATTCTTAAAACCATCGAAGAAAAATTCTCTATTAAACTTCATATCGATTATGACTTTTTTTATTTACGACAAATTGCCATTTTCACAATATTAACCGCTTCAACTTCTACTCTTTATTTCGCCCTTCCAAATGCTAAACAAAAAATTTCACAAACCCTTCCCGGTTCAATTTTAGCAGTTTTTTTGTGGGTGATTTTAGTAAATTTTTTTTCGATTTATTTGCAAAATTTCAATCAAATGAATTTTGTTTACGGATCAATTGCGGGAATAATAATTTCATTAATGTTTTTCTATTTAATTAGTCTTGTTTTTATTTTAGGCGCCGAATTCAACTACAATTTTCACCGCGTTTACCAAGTATTTTTAAAAAACAAATAAGATTGTGAAACTACCAAAATGGCCCAACCCCAACAACTTTCATCATATTAATCTTGGTTTAGAGCGAATAAAAGAACTCTTAAATCGATTAGACAATCCCCAACTCAAACTTCCGCCGACTATCCATATTGCTGGTACCAATGGCAAGGGTTCAACTTTAGCATTTCTTAAAAGTATTTATGAACAAGCTGGATACAAAGTCCATCGCTACACCTCCCCACACCTTATAGAATTTAATGAGCGAATTGAATTATCGGGAACTAAAATTAGCGATGATTTGTTGCAATCCTACTTAAATCGATGCCAAGAAGCGTGTCTTCGCAATCCGGAAATTGATATTACCTTTTTTGAAGCTACAACCGCTTGCGCATTTTTAGCTTTTAGTGAAAATCCGGCTGATATTTTATTGCTTGAAACTGGGATGGGCGGAGAGTTTGACGCCACCAATGTTCTAAACAATGTTTTTCAATCGATTATCACTCCAATTTCGTTTGACCATCAACAATTTTTGGGTGATTCGCTTGATAAAATTGCCGAGGCAAAAGCTGGTATTATTAAAAAAAATTGCCTCACAATATGCGCTAATCAAGAACTTTTGGTGTTTGATGTTATTTCAAAAAAAGCTCAAGAACTTAATTCTAAATTGGTTCTAACTAAAGATTTTTTTGCTCAAACAAATATTGATTTGGATTCAATAAAAATCTCATTACTTGGCTCTCATCAAATTGAAAATGCCAAAACCGCCATTTGTTCAGTTAAAAATCAAACAGACTTTAAAATTTCTGATCAAAACATCAAAGATGGCTTAGAAAACACCAATTGGAAAGCTCGTCTTGAAAAAATTAATTCGGGAAATTTAATTAAAAAACTCTCGAAGAATTTTCAAGTTTATCTCGATGGAAGCCATAATGTTCAAGGGGCGACAACTATTGCCGAATTTTTAGAAAATTTTCAAAACCATCAAAAAATTCTAATTTTTCAAATGTTGAATGATAAAAATTGTGAAGAATTTCTAAAAATAATTGGC
>RFYG01000055.1 GCA_009925685.1 Pseudomonadota bacterium | reverse complement strand
AATTCTTGCTGCTTCGATATTGTCTTTAACCGCTACAGCCGCTAGTTCTGCAATACTTTTTATCTTTAATAATATTGATTCAATTTCTTCCGAGCCTATTCTATGACCACGAATATTAATGACATCATCATTTCTACCATGAACATACAACGCATCTTTTTTGTAAGAACCAATATCAAACATTTTAAAATAACCATCTTTTGTCCAATAATTTTTCCATAAATTCTGTTTATTTATTATTTTTGACATACATCCTGGCCAAGAATTTTTTATCATTATTTCTCCGTGTCCTGTCTTGCGATTTTTATCAAATAAATGAAGCCCAAAATAATGGTTCGGTTTACCTACTGAACCATGAGGAGATTTTATTACTAAATCATCATAAATTGGAGCTGTGATAATCCCTCCAGTTTCAGTCTGAAAATAAGTATTTACAATAGCTTTTTTGTGATTAAAAATTTTTTCACCAAAACGCGCTTTCAATAATTTTTCGGATAAAGCCATCCCAACGGCATTAGCGATTCCTTGACCAAGGGGTCCGGTGGTGGTTTCGATGCCGGCAAGCTCGCCATATTCAGGGTGGCCAGCGCATTTAGAATGAAGTTGGCGGAAATTTTTTATGTCTTCAATTTTTATATCATCATAACCGCTGAGATATAACGCCGAGTAAAGAATCATCGAACCGTGTCCAGCCGACAAAATAAAACGGTCGCGGTCGTGCCATTTAGGATTTTGTGGGTTAAATTTTAAAAATTCATTAAATAAAACCGCCACAACATCTGCCATACCCATTGGCATTCCGGGATGTCCCGAATTTGCCTTATTTACGGCGTCAATTGATAAAAATCGTAAAGCATTAGCTAGGTTTTTGTTCGACATCGAAATTGTTAAATTATGTTTAAATTTTCTTGGAAAAGGAGGGTAAAATCTTAAAAAACGAATATTATAACTTTATCCAGTTTGTGTATCACACTTACAGCGGTTAGGTTTTCAATGGTAAGCGAATATGTGTTAGCATGCTCACTACTTTTATTTGCTGGTTTTTTAGATGGCATGGATGGCCGGTTGGCACGTTTTTTAAACTCATCATCAGATTTTGGAGCTCAACTTGATTCATTGGTTGATTTTGTAAATTTTGGGGTAGTTCCGGGTTTTATTGTTTATTTTTGGATTAACTCTTATGGCGATATATTTGGATTAGATTGGGCGATGGTTTTAATTTATGCTGTTTGCGCGGCGATTAGGTTGGCGAGATTCAATGTCGATTTAAATGATAAAAAAACCAACCCAATTATACAAAAATATTTTTTTAAAGGCATTCCGTCACCGGTTGGTGCGGCTTTGACAACTCTTCCTTTGGTTTTGTTTTTTGAATTTGGCCAAGGATTTTATTGTAATCAAATTTTGGTGATAGTTTATATTTTTATACTTGCAGTTATGATGGCAAGTCGTGTTCCAACTATTTCTATCAAAAAAATTCCAATTAAAAATGGTAATTTATTTTTGACGTCTTTGATTTTAGGTTCGATAATTTTTGGCTTGATCGTTAAGCCATGGCTAACACTTGCAATTATTGGGATTGTATATGTTTTATCGATTCCAATCACGATTTATTACTTCATAAAAATTTCAAATTCTTAATTAATCTATGAAAAAAATACTTATTATTAATGGCCCAAACCTTAATTTGTTACATCTGCGCAATAAGGTGGTTTATGGCTCGGAAGGTCTAGATAAAATTTCCAATGATTGTCAAGAAGTCGCCAAGCAAATTGGTGTCGAAATAAATTTTGTTCAAAGTAACCATGAAGGTGAAATTATTGAATTAGTTCAAAATGCGATTAATAATTTTGATGGAATTATTATTAATGGAGCTGGATTTACTCATACTTCGGTTGCTATTCGAGATGCCTTAGAAATTTTTCAAGGTCCAAAAATCGAACTTCATATTTCCAATATTTTTAAACGCGAAGATTTTCGCCATCATTCATTCTTCAGCGCTGTTGTGGATGGAGTTATTTCTGGTTTGGGCTCTAACGGCTACACTATTGCGCTTTTAGCTATTCACAACTTGATCAAATAAAGTATTTATGAATCCCCTTAAAATTACTCAAATAACTAAAGAATTTTCGTCAAAAGTTTTGGACGAAATCTCGCTTGATGTTAAAAATAATGAAATCTTCGGCTTCATTGGCTTGAATGGTCAGGGCAAGACTACTCTCATAAAAATTATACTTGATTTACTCGACCAAGATAATGGAGAAGTTGAGATCTTTGGTGTATCAAGAGTTTTGCCTGAAGCTCGCAAAAGATTATGTTATTTGCCAGAAAAGTTTCAGCCGTCACTTCATCAAACGGGGCGCGATTTTTTGAATTTTGTTTTAGGCTTTTATGGTATTAAATACAATGAAATCGAAGCCTATGAAATATGCAAAAACCTTGAACTTAATTATGAATTCTTAAACCAAAAAATTAGTAAATTTTCAAAGGGCATGACTCAAAAGCTTGGCTTGATGGCAGTTTTTTTATCAAACGCTGATTTGATAATTTTAGACGAACCAATGTCAGGCCTTGATCCACAAGCTAGAATTGCTTTAAAAAAAGAATTATTAGCTTATCAAAAAAAGGGAAAAACAATTTTTTTTAGTTCTCATATTTTGTCAGATATGGATGAAATTTGTGATAATATTGCAGTACTTCATAATACTAAAATTCGCTATTATGGAACCCCGCAAGGCCTGAAAAACAAGCACTCCAAGAATAATCTTGATCAAGCCTTTTTACACGAAATTGCTCAATATTAGTTAATTTATTTTTCTGTGAAATAAATTAAATTAGCTATTGATTTAATTTAAAAAAATAAAATCATAAGTAATATAGAATTTTTTAAGAATAATTAAAAATTTAAATCTCCCTAAAATTTAAAAATTCCTTTTAATGACGGCGCAAATTATTAACGGTAAAGAAATTTCAATGTCTTTACGCAAAGATATTGCTTCTCGTGTCGATGAAATCAAAAAAAAGTTTCATCTTACTCCAACCCTTGCAGTTATCTTAGTTGGCAATGATCCAGCAAGTGAAGTTTATGTCAGTAACAAAGAAAAATCAGCGCATGCGGTGGGTATGAATTCTATCCAATTCAAAATGTCAGGCGACATTTCTGAAGCAGAATTAATTACTAAAATTGAAGAGTTAAACAACGACAAAAAAGTTCATGGCATATTGGTTCAACTGCCACTTCCTAAGCATATTGATGCAAAAAAAGTGATCCATAAAATTGATTACAAAAAAGATGTCGACGGCTTTCATGTTATCAATGTCGGCAAGTTATCAATCGGCGAGGTTGAGGGGGTTGAAAAAGCTATGATTCCATGCACACCTTTGGGTTGCATTCATCTTCTTAAAAGCGTTAAGGGCAATGATTTGGCTGGACTTAAAACTCTTGTAATTGGTACATCAAATATTGTTGGACGTCCGTTAACTCGTCTTTTATTACTTGAAGGTTGTACCGTTACTGTTGCCAATCGAAGCACCAAAGATCTTAAATCGGAATGCTTACAATCTGATGTTATTTTTTCGGCAACTGGTGTTCCCAATCTTATTAGAGGCGATATGGTTAAAAAGGGTTCAGTTATTATTGATGTTGGTATTAACAGAATTCTTGACCATGACGAAAAGTATAAAATTGTTGGAGATGTTAATTTTGATGAGGTTAAAAATATTGCATCTGCGATAACTCCAGTCCCCGGTGGAGTTGGCCCCATGACCATTGCTTACTTACTTCAAAACACCTTGGATTGTTATTTAAAATTATTATCAAAAAATTAATTAATTTAGGAGAAACAAATGTCTAGCGACATCAAAAAAATTATTAATCAGGCTCAGTTTGAAATTAGAAATGAAAAACTCTCATTAATTTTTAAGAAAAATAAAAAAATATTATCACTCATTTTGGGTTTATCGATAGCTTGTTCAATTGGCTATACCGCCTTTAAAATTGACCAAAAATCCAAACAACAAAAATATTCTGAAATGCTTCATCAATCCATGATTGATCAGCAACTTGGTGATATTGAAAAAACCAAGCAAACTCTCAAAACTATTCACGAATCATCTACCGCTCCGAGTGGCGTAAAATCTCTCGCATCAATTCGTTATGCCGGAATTTTGCTTGATGAAGGTAACAAAGAAGAGGCTATTAAAGTCTACAAAGAAGTTAACGATTGCAATTTTTGCGATAATTATATCAAAGAATTATCCGGTTTGTTAATGGTTAGAACCATTATGACTGATGATAACTTAGTTGGTGATGAAAACCTTGCTGATAAAATACTTAAAATTGAAAATAATTCTAAAATTTTGCGCTATTATATTGCAGAACAAAGAGGTTACCTCGAAATGAACAAAAATAATTTGGCGAAAGCGTATGAGATTTTTGAAATGATCTCCAAGAATCCAGATGTTAAAGAAAATCTTAAAAATAGAGCTTCAGATGCCATGAAAATAGTTATTCAAAAGGGGTATGAGCCTAAAACATCATAAGAATTAATCATGAAAAATATAACACCAAAAAATATTTTTTTTAAATTCCATAATAACCCCAAAGATCAATTAAAAAATCACAACAATAACAAAAATATTAAATTTATAAATTGTCAAAAATGGTCAACAATAACTAAAAATAATATTTTTAATTATTTATCCTTTTTGCTTTTAGTTTTTATATTTTCTTGCTCAAGTGATAAAAAATACGACAAATCAAAAGCAATTGCGGTTTTAAATCAAACTAATCAGCTGGTTATTGACAATAATCTCGATAAAATTCCCATCAGCATTCCCGCTTCTCGAAATAACCATTCTTGGCTCGGTTCTTCAAGTTTGGTTAATCAAAATATCGAAAATATCACAAAAAATTTTAACTCCAAAGAAACTAGTTGGTATATCAAAAATAGCGATATCAACATCAAGCGCACTTGGTATAAAAACATTTTTTATATCGAAGATTTTGCTAAAAGTTTTGTATATTCTCCAATAATTATTAACGACAAAATTTTTGTATTAGATAGTTCAGGCGAACTTACGGCTTTCTTATTATCAACCAAAAAAACAATCTGGCATAAAAGAATTTTTAATAAATTATGGCTTAAAAACTATAAAGTCGCCCATCTTGGAGCTTGCGATAATAAACTTTTTGCGGTCGTTGGGGTTAATCAAATTAAAGCCATAAATCAAGATGATGGAAAAATTTTATGGGAAAAAGACTTATCGGTAATCTTTAATTCAACCCCGATTTGCGATGGCGAATCAGTTTTTATTACTTCAAGCGATAACAAAACTTACGCCCTTAATGCGCTTGATGGCGAAATAAAATGGATCCACTACGGAATTCCAAAGTCACTTGCAATTTTTGGCAACGCGCAAGTAGTTATTTCTGAAGATTTGGCAATTGCCTCATATTCATCAGGCGAAATTTATGCTATTAACAAAAAATCTGGAAAAGAGTTGTGGTCTAGCGAACTTAATTCGAACCAAAACTATAATTCCAATTTCTTTTTAAGCGATGTTGATGCTACGCCGTTAGTTAAAGATGGTGTGGTTTACGCAATAGGTAATGGTGGTTTAATGAAGGCAATAATGGCTAAGAATGGTGATGAAAAATGGAATTTGCCGATCACTTCTGTGGTTGATTTTTGGTTAGCGGGGGACTTTTTATATGTCATTAACAATGACAACCAATTATTTGCGGTTTACAAAAAAACAGGAACAATTAAATGGCAAGTTCAGCTTGAAAAATTTCGCAATCCTAAAAAAATTTCTTCAAAACATAATTATATTGCGGTTGTAATGGCGGGCAATAAATTATTAGTCGCTAGACAAGATGGTGAAATGCTAATTATATCGCCATTTGACGGTAAAGTTGAAAAAAACTATTCGTTAAACAAAAGAATCCTTCATGCACCAATTGTTATTGATAATAAAATATATTTTTATGGCATGAGTCGTTTTAAAACCAAACTAATTGAATTAGAATAATGTCAAAGTTACCCGAAAAATATGATGCCAAGACCACCGAAAATAAGTGGCGCAAAATTTGGACTGAGAAAAAAATTTACCAATTTCACAATGATTTACCGCGCGAACAAACCTTTGTAATTGACACGCCACCACCCACGGTTTCTGGCCTTCTGCATATGGGTCATGTTTTTTCATACACGCAAGCCGATTTCGTTGCGCGCTACAATCGCATGCGTGGTAAGGATGTTTTTTATCCGATGGGTTTTGATGATAACGGCCTTCCGACTGAACGCTTGGTCGAAAAAATTATTGGCAAAAAGGCCATGGTTTATGAAGCTGAGGAGTGCGAAAAAAATGCCGGCGGAAGTGGCTATTTCGTCGCCAAATGCCGCGAAGTTGTTCAAGAGGCCGAAGCTGAATTCGAAGATTTGTTTAACGAAATTGCTTTATCGGTTGATTGGGAGCAAAAATATCAAACAATTTCGCCCGAATCGCAAAAAATTTCGCAAGCCTCTTTTGTTGATTTATATCAAAAAGGCTTGGTCGAAAAACAAAATCAGCCAGTTTTTTGGGACATCGCCGACCGTACGGCTCTAGCTCAAGCCGATATTATCGATAAAGAAGTCGAAGGCGAAATGTTTTTTATCAATTTTGCAATTGACGGCAAAAGTGAGCCATTAGAAATTATGACAACGCGTCCCGAGCTTCTGCCAGCTTGCGTTGCGGTGATGATCAATGGGGCTGATGAGCGCTATAAAAATTTGATCCAAAAACCTTTGAACCAAGAAGGCGAGGGCGAGACCGGCTCTTTCGCCATAACGCCAATTTTTGGCGTCAAAGTGAAAATTATCGCCGATAATTCGGTGCAAATTGATAAGGGCACGGGAGTGGTGATGTGTTGTACTTTCGGCGACGAGACTGATGTGGAATGGTGGGAAAAAAATAAATTGCCATTGAGAGCTATAATTGGTGAAAGTGGAATTTTGGGTGGCGGGGTGATATTTAAATCTTTATCTAAAGATAAAATCGAGTGGGACATTTTCGCAGGAAATATCAATGAAAATAATTGCTTGGATGTAGAAAATTTTGTTGAAGTTTTTCGAAGAATTGTTGAGGGAAATACGCTTAAAAAAACTCGTGAATTAATTATAAATGAATTATCTAAGATTTTATCGAAATCGTCGATTCCCAACTCCTCCAAAGAGGGGGAGTCAAAATCACCAAGCGATTTTGGGGGGAGTTTAAGTCCGAGTTCTGATTTAAATTCTAATCCACAAAATCAATCTTTTATTAAAATTAAATCACAAAAAATCACTCGTCCCGTAAAGTGCGCCGAGCGCTCAGGTGTGCCGATTGAATTTTTAATTCGTCCGCAATGGTATATTAAAATCCGTGATAAAAAAGAACAATTAAAGCGAAAAGCTCACGAGTGTAATTGGTATCCCGAATATATGCGCGTGCGTATTGAACAATGGATTGATGGGCTTTCGAGAGATTGGTGTATAAGTCGCCAAAGATTTTTTGGGGTAAAAATTCCGGTTTGGTATTCGCAAAGAAAAGGCGAGGCGGGAAAAATTTTGGTGGCATCTCTGAATCAATTACCTTGCGATCCTTTTGTTGATTTGCCAGAAGGTTATGCGCGAGATGAGGTTATTGCCGAAAACGATGTTCTCGATACTTGGGCTACTTCTTCAATTACGCCCCAACTCTCAAGCAAAGGCATTTCCGATGAAATTTGTTTTGACAAAGCTCGTCACGAAAAATTATTCCCCGCCGATATGCGTCCGCAAGCCCACGAAATCATTCGCACTTGGGCGTTTTACACTATTGTTAAGGCCTATTTGCACAGTTTAGAAATTATTAAAGACCAAAATGGTGAACCCCAAAAAAACCAAGATGGAAGCATTAAATTACAAGAAAATTCAAATTCTAATCAAACCATTCCGTGGAAAAATTTGATGATATCGGGTTGGTGCTTGGCTTCGGACAAAACGAAAATGAGTAAATCGAAAGGCAATGTTGTAACGCCGACGGCTTTGATTGTTGAAAAATCCGCCGATGTTGTGCGTTATTGGGCGTCGGCATCAAATTTAGGGGCCGATATCGCCTACAGCGAAGAGGTTTTTAAGATTGGGCAAAAATTAATTACCAAAATTTTCAATTCCGCCAAATTTTGTTCGCAACATTTTGCAACGCTCGAAGATTACTATTTTAAAAAATTTGGTAACAAAAATTTTAACGACGAAAAATTGATTGAGTTAATAACCCATACTTCCGATTTGTGGGTTCTGGCGCGCTTAGAAATTGTAATTAAAGAATATAACAAACAATTTGAAATTTTCGAATATGCCAAAGCGCGAGAAGTTTTAGAAGAATTTTTTTGGCACTATTTTTGCGATAATTACCTCGAAATTTGCAAAGTACGATCTTACGGCTTATCGGCAGAAAAGCTTGCGGGAGTTGATTTAACAGAGGAAAATACCGCAGAAATTGTTTCGAAGCAAATTAGTGCTTTAGCGAGTTTGAGTTTATGTTTAAAAAATATTTTAAAACTTTTTGCGCCTTTTATTCCCCACATCACCGAAGAAATTTATGCCACAATTTTTGCTAATGAGTTTGCGCAAAAAAAATCAATTCATGCTCGTAAAAATTACGCAGAATTGTCATCTCAATTAACAAAAAATCCTGCAGAAATTATAAAAATCGGTGATGAAATTTTAAAAATTTTATTCGAAGTTAGAAAATTTAAATCTGAAAAAAATCTATCAATGAAAACCCCAATTGCGCTTCTAAAAATTGGTTCAAAACTTGATTTATCTGGGGTTATTGATGATATTTCTAATGTGTGCACCGGAAGACAAGCTCGAACTGCCTGACCTTTCGCTCGGGTCCGG
>RFYG01000054.1 GCA_009925685.1 Pseudomonadota bacterium | reverse complement strand
CTGTTGGTATTGCTTACAATTTCTAAGATTATTAAAAATTTTCAATTACCCTTATCTCGCCTCAAATTAAATTTAACAAGAGGCGAGATATGGATATCAAAACTACTCATGCCCTCCCCCAACGCAGGTCATTTTTAAAGAAAAACGACGAAGCGATATAAAGCAATTTCTTGGTTCTATTAAAAGCATTCGAATTTCATAAATTTTAAAATCTTTAATATTTCTAAAGCGTAAACCTAAAAAGTTTCATAAAAATTCTTGCACTTTAGCCAAGTTGTTGCAAAAATTAATAAATTATTAACAAATTTGGGTTTCACATGGAACAAAAAGCAACTTTAATGAAATTAAATGATAAAAAACTTGGTAGAGGATTGTCGGCTTTGCTGGGAGAAAATAAAGTAAAGTCCTCGCTTTTATCAAACACCAATGACGATTCAATTATCAAAATTGCCCTTGATAAGATTGAGGCCGGAATTTATCAGCCTCGAAATAAATTTGATGAAAACGAGCTAGCCGAATTAGCTGAATCAATCAAAGAGCATGGTGTTATTCAGCCAATAATTGTTCGCAAAAAAGAAAATGAAAAATATGAAATTATTGCTGGTGAAAGAAGATTTCGCGCATCTAAATTAGCTAAATTGTCTGAAATTCCGGTTATAATTCGGAATTTTTCTGATGATAATGCTCTTGAAATTGCCATCATCGAAAATATTCAAAGATCTGATCTGTCTGTGACCGAAGAAGCTCTTGGTTATCAAAAGTTAATTGAAAAATTTTCTTACACCCAAGAAATGATTGCCAAAAAGGTTGGCAAAAGCCGAAGTCATATTGCTAATCTTTTGAGATTGTTGGTGTTGCCCCAGAAAGTTCGTGATTTTTTGGATGGAAATAAAATTTCGATGGGACATGCGCGCGCCATTATAAATTCTGACAATCCCGAAGAATTAGCCAATAGAATAATTTCCGATAGTTTGAATGTTCGCGAAGTTGAAGATTTGGTTCGCGAAGAAAAGATTGAGAAAGCCAGAAGGGTGCCGGTAATGTTTAGAACTGAATCAAAAATTAAATTTATAAATAGCGAACATTTGGTTGCTCTTGAGAATGAAATTGCCGAGAAGTCGGGTTTGGATTGCAAAATTTCTTACAATGGTTTCAAGGGTGTTGGCAAAATCATTCTAAAGTTCGATGAAATCGATAAAATTCATCGGGGCTCTAGTTCGGTTCGAAGTTCGGGGCTCTAGTTTGGGTCGAAGTTCGGGGCTCTAGTTCGGTTCGAAGTTCGGGGCGATAGATTTGAAATTTATTCTTTAAAATCCCAATATTTTCGGTTCCAGCTTAAAGCTTAAATGCAGAATTAACCTATCATTAACTTGCTATTGGAGCCACCCGAGTAAATATACGATGAAAATTCTCAGTCGTGTGATTTATCAATTTTTCAACACTAATTTGTTTTAATTCTGCAATTTTTTGAGCAACAAATAATGTGTTTGATGGTTGATTTATTGATCCGCGGTTCGGCATCGGTGCCAAATAAGGTGAATCAGTTTCGATTAATAAATATTCCAATGGAATAGATTTGATAATTTCTTGAAGTTCTTGTGCATTTTTAAAAGTTACAATTCCAGCAATAGAAATAAAAATCCCAAGGTCGAGCGCGCGCCAACACAATTCTTTTGTGCTTGAAAAGCAGTGCAATAAAGCTGGGAATCGTTGATTTTTTTGTTCGTAACTCAAAATTTCCGCCATATCTTTGTCAGCATTTCGGGAGTGAATAATTAGGGGCAATTTAGATTGAGCGCTGGCTTGAATATGTTCAACAAAAGATTGTTTTTGCAAAGAAATTTGACTCGTGTCATGAAAATAATCCAAGCCAGTTTCGCCAATGCCAATAATTTTTGGAAATTTTTGGCAATATTTTTGTATTTCTTCAGCTTTTTTGAATTCATTTGGACTAACATAGCAAGGATGCAAACCAATTGAGCAATATATATTTTTGTGACGCGCTGTGTATGATAAAATTTTGTCAAAATTACTAAATTTTGTGCAAATATTTTGTAAAATATGGACACCATTTTTGTGGCAATTTTCAAGAATTTCTTCGAGATTAAGGCCTTTATCTTCAATTAAATCTAGGTGGCAATGAGTATCAACGATATAATTATACATGCGAATTGCGAATTTTGGTTGAAGAGATATCAAGATTTGGTGAGTGAAATAAACTAATTTTTGGAAATTTTTCTGAATTTCGATGATATTTTTTGGCCATTTTTAGCGCGGGACAATTGGCGTTTTTTAAAATAAAATCTTGTCGAGTAAAAATTGCAAATTGCACGCAATTAATTAGTTCTTGAAACTTGTGCCACTTGTGGAAATTCGGCAAATTATCGGCTCCCATAACCCAAATAAATTCAACAAATTTATGTTGTTTTTGGAGTTTTTTTATCAAATCGATCGCGTAAAAATTATCAATTTTTTTAACCTTAATTTTGGGATGTAATTTGGTAATTTTTTGGCATAATTTTATCCTCTCTTCTAAATCGAGAAAATTATTAAATTTTTTAAATGGATGTTGCGCGGTCGGAACCCACCACAATTGTTTAAGCGATAATTTTTGGATGGCTAATTTGCTAATATGGACATGTCCTTCATGTGCTGGATTAAAGCTTCCACCCAAAATTCCGATTTTAATCATCCGAGCAAAATTGCGATTAAAAATATCAATCCCAAATATAAATTTTGTTTGAATAATTTAAGGCAAGATTTGGGATTTTGTAAATTGCAAAAATGGATTTTTATAACCATAAAAATTCCAGCAAAAATAATGATTACAAAGTAGATTAAGCCAAACTCCTCAAGGGTTCCAAGCATCACAAAAAATAAAGTTGCGATAGTTGAAATACGCCAAAGAATATTTTTGGGATTATTTTTTGAAAAAGTTATAGAGGTCGATTTTAATCCAATTCTTAGATCGTCTTCAATATCTTGAAAACCATAAATAGTGTCGTAAAAAATTGTCCAAAAAATGCAGGCTAAATACAAAATTATTACCCCCGCATTGATTTGATTTGTAAGGGCAAAACTTACTAAAATAATTCCAAAATTAAAGGTGATTCCTAAAAAAACCTGAGGAAAATTTGTTAGTCTTTTTGTGAGAGGGTATATGATTACCAAGCCAAGAGCTACAAATCCTGCTATGATTGTTGCGATATTGAATTGTAGTAAAATTAATAGCGCCAAAAATAGCAAAATTAATAAAAAAATTATTGAGTTTTTTACCGAAATTTTTTGCGAAGCGAGGGGGCGATTTTTGGTTCGAGCAACTTTTTTATCAAAATTTTTATCGAATAAGTCATTAATTATGCAACCCGCGCTTCTCATCAAAAACCCTCCAAGAGTGAAGAGAATAAGATGGTTGATAAATTTTGAGGATTCAATATTTGCGTTAGTTTTGAAGATTAAAGATAATGCAAAAAGGCACGGCAAAATCAATAAAGCACTGCCAATTGGTTGTCTAAAGCGGATTAAGTCTAGATAGGGCCTGAAGTTTAGGTTCATTAAAATTCTTGTTTTTTTGCAAAATCGGGGTTAGTTTGATGCGACAAATTCTATTCCAATAAATAATATTTTCAAATGCATAAATTATTAATCGCAAATCGCGGAGAGATTGCTTGCCGAATTATCAAAACTTGCCGAAAAATGGGTATCAAAACTGTTGCGGTATATTCTGATGCCGATGCTAATTCGTTGTTTGTTCAAATGGCTGACGAAGCCGTAAATATCGGGGCTTCGCCTTCTAGTCAAAGTTATTTAAATGTTTCAAAAATATTGGGTGCGGTCAAAAAAACCGGCGCTACGATGGTTCATCCGGGATATGGTTTTTTATCCGAAAATAGAAATTTTGCGAATGAGCTTGATAAAGCTGGAGTTATATTTGTTGGACCATCGACTTATTCAATCGAAATGATGGGCGATAAAATTGAATCCAAAAAAATTGCAATTGAAGCCAATGTTAGCACGGTTCCCGGTCATATGGGTGTTATTAAAGACGCAGTTGAAGCGGTCGAAATTGCTCAAAAAATTGGCTTTCCAGTTATGGTCAAAGCATCGGCTGGTGGCGGTGGCAAAGGAATGCGAATTGTTTGGAAAAAAGAAGAAATGTCTGAAGCGTTCTTATCGGCCTCAAATGAAGCTCGAAATAGTTTTTCTGATGACAGAGTTTTTGTTGAAAAATTTATCGAAAATCCACGTCACATTGAGATTCAAGTTTTGGCCGATAAGCACGGTAATATTGTTTGCTTGGGCGAAAGAGAGTGCTCAATTCAGCGTAACAATCAAAAAGTTATTGAAGAAGCTCCAAGCCCATTTTTGGACGACAAAACTCGTCAAAAAATGTATGAACAATCGAAAGCCTTAGCGCAAAAAGTCAAATATTTTTCGGCCGGAACTATCGAATATATCATGGATAAAAATAAGAATTTTTATTTTCTGGAAATGAACACTCGACTTCAAGTTGAGCACCCAGTTACCGAGCTTGTTACGGGTCTTGATATAGTATCATTGATGATAAAAATTGCTTTGGGTGAAAAATTACCATTTTCTCAAAGCGATATTAAGCTTAATGGTTGGGCAATTGAGTCGCGTGTTTACGCCGAAGATCCGGCTCGCGGTTTTCTTCCGTCATCTGGAAGAATAAGCTTATACATTGAGCCTGAAGCCAGTGCCAATATTCGCGTTGATTCTGGAGTTTATGAAGGTGGTGAAGTGAGTATGTTTTACGATGCAATGATCGCCAAATTATGCTCGTATGGCAAAGATAGAAATGAAGCAATCGAGCATATGCGCAATGCCTTAGAAAGCTATGCAATTAATGGCGTGTCGCACAATATCAGCTTCTTAGAGACTATCATGAAAAACCCGCGTTTTATGGCGGGAAATCTATCAACAGCTTTTATAAAAGAAGAGTTCCCATCGGGTTTTTTGGGCAGTCATCTCGACACTGTTGCCGAAGAAGTTTTAGTTTCATGCGCTATGCAAATTTTCTTAAAAAATTACGAAAGAAACGGATTCATGTCTGGTCAATTGCGCAATCGTCAAAAACAAATTTCTGAGCGGTGGGTGGTATTTATTGATGAAAAATCTTATTTGGTAAATATTTTAAATCGTTCCGAAGGTTATCTTAAAATCGAGTGCGACGGCAAGGAAATCGAGTTAAATAATACTTGGAATAATGGTGAAAAGCTATTTCGCGGGGTGGTTAATGGTAAAACGGTTGGCGTCAAGGTACGAGAAAATAACAATACTGGCAATTATTTGTTGCAATATTCTGGGCTTGATGCCTTTGTAAGCGTTCTCTCGCCAAGAATCGCTGAGCTTACCAAATTTATGCCCAAAATTCAGAAAAATGCTAAACCCAAAAACTTAACCTCACCAATTACTGGCAAAATTATTCGCTTCAAAGTTAAAGAAGGTGAAGAAGTTAAAGCCGGTCAAGAATTAGTGGTGATTGAGGCTATGAAGATGGAAAATGCTATTCGTACCGATCATGATGTTAAAATTGGTAAAATCAAATTCAGCGAAGGCGAAGCAGTTGGAATTGGGCAAGTTATTATCGAATTTATCCAACAATCTTAATTCTTAATTTAGTTGTTAGCGATTTTGATTATTTTACTACAACCAGCGGTAGATAAGCATATAATAAGCGTTGTTAAGGCTAACAAAATTTTGATATTAACATAAAAATCGTCTAAGACGCTAGCTGTTGAAATAATCAATATCGGCATAGCAATTGGAAGCGCAACCACTGACATCATTGACGCAAAACCCCCAACCATTGATAAACTTCCGCATAAAGCAAACAAAAAAAATAGCGATAAACTTGATAAGGTTAGAGTCGTCAAAATATGCCAAAAATTTAAAATATTTGCCTCAATCATTTGTGAAAAAACGCTGGCGATTACCACAATCAAAAAGCATGATATAAGCCAATTGGCTAAACATTTGGCGATCACAAAAATTTCTAAATTCTGACAATGAATTATAATTTGTTCTAAAGTTCCATCGCGAAAATCTCTTTCTAAAAAATCATGATTAAGTGTTATGATTGAGCATAAAAGTGCAATTATACTAATAATGATAAATAAGCTTGGTTGTAGGTTGCGGTCAAAATTTTGGGTTAAAATTTGAAAAATCGACAAAATAATTAAGAAATAGAAAATATTAGCCAAGACCCGTCCTTTTGATTTTAGGATTAAACTGAGTTCGTTGGTAAAAAATATTTTGAAAAATATCATTTAATTGTTTTTATTTCTTCCGTAATTATCTCTAAATCTCTGAATGTCATCCTCTTCTAAGTAGCTCCCGCTTTGTATTTCGATAATTTCTAGAATATCGTTAGTTTTATTTTCAAGACGATGTTTGTGTCCAAGTGGAATAAAAGTTGATTCATTTTCTTTGAGTTCAAAATATTCATTTTCACGAGTAATTGATGCGATTCCGCGCACAACAACCCAATGTTCAGCGCGTTGATTGTGTTTTTGCAAAGATAAGGCTGAGTGCGGATTAACGAGAATTTTTTTGACTTTGAAATTTATGCCGGCATCAATTATTTCAAAGCTTCCCCATGGTCGAATGCAGGTTTGATGATTTAGGCAATATTGAGAGTATGAATTTTTTACAATTTCGAATAATTCTTTAATGCTTTGTGAATCCTTAATATTAGCGACTAAAAACACATCTTTGGTGGCAATAATGATTAAATTATTAACCCCCAAACAGGCCACTAAAGGACCTTCGGAGCGAATATAACAATTTGTAGTTTTCAAAGTTGCAACCTGACCCTCAATATAATTTTGATCCGAATTTTTATCGCTTAATTGATGAAGCGTTTGCCAACTTCCAACATCGCTCCAATCAGTGTTTAAAGGTGCTAAAGCAATATTTTGAGCTTTTTCCATAATCGCATAATCGATTGAAATATTTGGGCATTTTTCATATTCCTTGGCTTCTAAGCGAATAAAATCTAAATCTTTTTGAGCGCTCGCCACCGCATTTTTGGTAGTTTCAAATATTTCGTTATTAAGAATTTTTAGTGTTTCCAAGTAAGTTCGGGCAGAAAATAAAAATATTCCACTATTCCAATAACAATTTGGATTTTCTAATAACTTTTCGGCAACTTGCGCATTTGGTTTTTCAATAAATTTATCAACCATAAAAGCGTTACCACCTTCGATCGGCGATGATTTCAAAATATAACCGAAGCCAGTTTCGGGGTATTTTGGCTTGATACCAAAGGTTATAAAGAATTTTTCAAGTGCCAATTTTGAATTTTTATAAACTGCGTTGGTAAAATTTTTAACGTCATCAATTAGATGATCGGCTGGGCAAATCAGCATAATTTCATCAGCGTTATTTTTAGAAATAATGTGCGCAACGCTGGCAATTGCCCCAGCTGTATTGCGTGAAGATGGTTCGAGAATTATAGTGCGCGCAGAAGTTTTGATTTCGTCGAGTTGGGAGGCGACCATAAAACGATGCTCGTTATTGCAAATAATAATTGATTTAGAAAATTTTTGAGGATCATTAAAACGTAAAATAGTTTTTTGGAATAAAGATTTATCCCCAAAAAAACTTGAAAATTGTTTAGGTTTCGATTGTCTTGAAACTGGCCATAGTCTTGTTCCAAAGCCACCTGCTAATATGACGGGGGTAATTTTCATGATTTGTTAAAAAAATCTATTGCTCCAAATTTGGCGATGCCAAAATTATTTAATCTGCGCAAATTATGCAAATTAATTCCCCCAAGGGGAATAATATTGTTTAGATAGTTTGGCGATGTTTTGCGAAGGATTATTTTAACCATTTTTATAAATTGAAAAAGGCCAATGAATCCTTGATTTTTATGGCTAGAACTCGCAAAAACCGGCGATAAAAAAATTATATCCGGTTGGAGTTTTTTGATGTGATTAAGATATTTTAAATTATGAAGAGCGATACTAAAAATCATATTTTTTCGACGGCATATTGAACGAATTTGCCATAAATTATAGTTTGTTGAAAAAATTTTATCATGTTTTTTTATCAAATCTTTATCTGCAAAATGTAGACCTTGAGCCTTGATTTTTCTAGCAATTTCAAAATCTTTGCCAACCAATATTTTGTGATTAAAATATTTTATAACCGGCAATAATTTTTGTGCTAAACAAAGTCGATCTTGCGGTTCTAAATTATATTCTCGAAAAATAATATTTGATCCACGAGGCATTTTTTTAAGAACTTGATTTAAATCCTCAATTTTTTTACTATCCGTGAACAAATAACATGATTGCGCATAATTATTTTTTTCACGAAATTGAGAATTTTTTTTAAGATTTTTGGCAATCTTTTTAATCTCAAATATTTTTTGAAAATCCATGATAAATAACAAATTATATTTAATTAATCAAAATATTGCTAAGACCTGCGCAACCTTCAATAAGCAAGTTAAAGACATTAAAATTGTTGCCGTTTCTAAAACTATTGCAAGCGAAAATATTATCGAGGCAATTAATTGCGGTTGTAAAATTTTCGGTGAAAATTATGTAACTGAGGCCAAACAAAAATGGCCAAAAATTTTACAAGATTTCCCAAATACAAAACTTCATTTTATAGGTCATTTACAAACCAATAAAGTTAAATTAGCGCTTGAATTATTTGATTGTATTGAGAGCGTTGACAATGAAAAACTAGCTCTGGAAATTGCTAAACAGCAACAAAAACTTAGCAAAAGACCCGAAATTTTCTTGCAAGTTAATATTGGAGATGAAGAGCAAAAATCTGGAATTGCACTTGAAAAACTCCCCGACTTTCTAAAATTTTGTCAAAAGTTAGATTTAAATGTTGTTGGTCTTATGGCCATCCCTCCTGCTCATGAATCCCCCTCGCCTTACTTCGCACTTTTAGCAAAATTAGCGCGCGAATTAAATCTTAAAAATTTATCGATGGGAATGAGCTCTGATTATCAAGAGGCAATTGCCTTGGGAGCAAATTATATTCGTTTGGGAACGGCGATTTTTGGACCAAGAAACTCAAGTTAAAAATTAGTTTGAAAAAAACATTTACAAATCTATTATCCCTGAACTTAAATTTTTTAGGCTTAAATTTTATTCATTCCAATAATTTTCAATCCAAAATTCTATTAGAGCCCGTAGCTCAGCTGGATAGAGCAACAGCCTTCTAAGCTGTGGGTCGAACGTTCGAATCGTTTCGGGCTCGCCATTCTCCGCGATATTTCTTCGGCAAAATCTTAGTTTTTTGTAAATTTCAACAACGGCTCATTAAATTCTACTTTTATCAAAAATTTCATCAAACGGTCATTTTTTTTAAAAAAAATCCAAAAAATATTCAAAATATTATAAAAAAATCAAATTTTTAACAAATTTCTCT
>RFYG01000053.1 GCA_009925685.1 Pseudomonadota bacterium | reverse complement strand
CTAAGTCTGATTGGATTTTTCACGTCTTTTTTGATTTAAACACTCAGTTATCTAGAATCAAAGCAATTATTTTTTATAGCTATTTTATACGCCTCTTCAATGCTATCAACCATTCCACGGTTTATTAAAATTTCTACAATTTTAGAATAATTTCTTTTAGTTGCGAGAATAAGAGCATCAGAACCACTATGAGTATTCTTAAAAACATCCGCCCCCGAAGCGCATAATATTTTAACTGTTTTAACAGAATTAATCATAACCGCATAATGAAGAGGTGTCATGCGTTGATTTTCGGGAATAGTTTCAGCGTCTAGGTTGCATCCAATTTTAATTAAGTATTCAACAACAAATATATTGCCAAATTCACAAGCAACATGAAGCGGTGTTAAACCAAATAAAGTCCTGACCTCTTTATCAACCCCAGATTCAATAAATTCTTCAACAATTTCTTTAAAACCATATTTACAAGCATAATGGATTGGGTACCAATTTCTGGTTTCATTTGATGATTTTGCATTAATATTTGCTCCAAATCCGATAAGAACTTTGACGTTATCTAATCTGCCACTAATCGAACAATGATGCAGAGCGGTATAGTTATTTATGTCGCCATGATTGAGATTTTTAATGCCGACAATTTCAATGATTTTTTTTAAATCCTTTGAGCTCCCAAATTTGGCAACAACGTGAAAAAATGAAAATTCGTAATCACTGAATTTTTGTAAAATTAAATTTTTCGCATCTTCGTCATTAATAAGTTTTTCAACATTTTGCGAAATCCTGTGTGTAACATTTTCAAATAAATCAGAGCCAATTGATTTTATGTCTTTTTTATAAAATTTAAAAAAAACATTAATGATTTCATTATCTATTAAATTAAGAGTCATAAATTTTACCTTGAATTGTTAATATTATCTTGATAACGAGACTGAACTCTGCTTGCTTTAACAAAATTTTGCCAAAATTTAGTTGATTCACCTTTCTTCATTGATTCAGCCTGAGCTATAACGGTAGCAATTCTCTCGCCAAAAATTTTACGGGTCCAAAAGCCAAGAGGTTTGGCAATTCCAACAATTTTTTCCTCTTCAAAAGAGTTTTCATTTAAAATTTGGTACTCAGATTGAAAACTCCTTTGAATATTTTCGGCTCTAGTTTGTGAATGTGCCTTTGGTATTTCTAACTTCTTACGAGATAACTCTTCGTCAACTTTATCAAATTTTTTTGATGTCTTTGGGAATAGTTTCTGAGATTTACTTTTAAGTTTTTGATAATTTTTGTAGGAAAAATAAATGATTAACTCAAGAATTGACCTAATCAAAAATATTAGAACAACACAGCAGATCAAGAAACCGCATGCGATTATTAAAAACTTTAATATTAAAGATTCTGACATGCCTCTTTGACTTTTTTATAGCTATGAATAAAACCAATTAGCGAATAGGTATCAATTGCAATTTTACCATCGCGCGCAACCCCAGAAACCACCATTTCAGCGCTATTTTGCATTTCTTTTATAATATCAGCATCATCATTTTTATCATTTGCCCAAGCCACAGTTTTATAAGGGAAGAGATAATATTTTTTGGTACCAAAATTAAGTTCAACATTTGAGGTTTTGTTGTAAATAAATCCAGATGAAGTACTAATTTCATCTGAATCATTTTCAACATTTGTGACTAAAAAAAACGGTTCACCTCTTTTGTCAAAATTACCTTCGCTTTTGATTGGAGTTGAAGCAACATAACAAATAGTTTTATCACCCCTTTCGGTTTTAAAAACACTCCAATCTTGAAATCGCGCTTGAAGTTCTTGAGAGTACGAAGCTTTGTGTTTAATTATTATAAAACTGAGGATTAAAACCCAAAATTTAACAAATTTCATAACTTGACTTTATGTTAAGCAAAAAATATTTTGATACACCTAAAAACTAATCCCTACATCGATATTGATTTAGCAAATTAAATAAATCTAGCTTTTTTTAAATTTTTACCAATAAATTTTTACAATTTCCATGGAACAAAAAACCAAAGAAAATTCCTTGTTAAGAAACAAAAATTCTGCCCAAAATATAGATAAGAATTCCAGCGACCCTGAAATTTCAAACTCTGCCAAAATAAACCCAAAAAACGATCCGCAATCATCTGAAAATTTACAAAATTCTGAGCATTCTCATCAAGAATCAGATCACGAAACTCATCAAAAACACAGCCCACTCGACCAATTCAAAATCAAAGAAATTTACCCCCTTCATATCGGAAATTATAATTTTAGTTTTACCAACTCAGCACTATATATGGTTATCGCCACTGCCCTGATAATCATATTCATGCTTAAAGCTACGAGTCGAAAATTATTAATTCCATCGCGCACCCAAATGATTGCCGAATCAATCTATAATTTTATCTACAATTTAATTGATGGAAGTATTGGCGCTGAAGGTAAAAAATTTATGCCATTAGTTTTTAGCATTTTCACTTTCATACTTTTGTGTAATTGCCTCGGCATGACCCCTTATAGCTTTACAGCTACAAGCCAAGTTGCCGTCACTCTATCAATTGCCATGATGTGTTTTTTAATCATCACTATTTATGCAATTGTGCGTAATGGTTTCGGTGGTTTTATTCACATGTTTTTACCCAGCGGAGTCCCTATTTGGATGGCACCAGTTATATTTATTATTGAACTCTTTTCATTTTTAATTCGCCCTATAACTCTCTCAGTTCGACTTTTTGCCAATATGGTAGCTGGACATGTTCTATTAAAAGTAATTGCCGGTTTCATTATTTCTCTTGGCATCCTCGGTGCTTTACCATTTTTATTTAGCATCGTAATGACTGGCTTTGAACTCTTTGTTGCGGTTCTTCAAGCTTATATTTTCTCGATTCTAGTTTGCGCATATCTTAGCGAAACCATGAAGGCACACTAAGCTTTAAATAACAAGAATTTGGCATGGCTCATTTTGCCAAATATTTTCCCTCTTTAATGGGGTAAATGAGCGCTTTATTAACTCTAAATTTATAAAAATATGGAAATGCTTGCATTAAAATTTATCGGCGTAGGCCTACTTTCAATTGCCATGGCTGGAGCAGCTATTGCGATCGGAAACATCTTTGGATCATTTTTCAATAGTATTGCCAGAAACCCTTCTGCTGCGCCAAAAATTGAAAAATATATTTACATTGCGGTTGGTTTAGCTGAAGCGATGGGAATTTTCGCGGTTCTTTTAGCATTTTTAGTATTATTCACTAACTAGTTTTACTTCACACCACACTCAAAACCCAATTTAAATCCCAAAATCTTAGACTTGAATTAAATTTATAAACCTCATTATGCCTCAGTTTGATTTTTCGACATATTTATCGCAAATATTTTGGTTTGGACTTTGCTTTATCACGCTTTATGTTTTTGCCAAATTCTTAATTCTACCACGCATAAAAAACATAATCTCCAAAAGAAATGACCTAATCGAAACCGATAAATCTCTTGCCTCAGAGCTGGATAACAAAACCCAATCGATAAATGATCAAGCGCAACAGATTCTTCAAATAGCTAATTCGAATTACCTTCAAAAAATTGATGAAATTACAAAAAAAGCTCATGCTCAACGTGAAGAATCTATTGAGCAATTAAAATCTCAAATCGATGAAAAAGTTAAATTATCAAGGCTAGAAATAAAAAAATTTATAACCGACTCCAAGATCAACAACTCTCTTGTAATTGAAAATCTTACTAAAATTATCAAAAACAAAATTATAAACTAAAATGTTTGACGAAAAATTCTGGCTTGCAATCGCCTTCTTTTCATTTATAGCCTTATTAATTAAATACGCTTTCCCATCAATTTCTAAAGACCTCGATGCCAAGTCAAAAAAAATTGCCGAAGACATTTTGGAAGCAAAAAAAATGCGCGAGCTCGCTCAAAAATTACTAGAAGAGGCCCATGCTTTCCATAAACATGCCACTCAACACTCAAAAAAAATCATTAATGATGCTATCGATGAGGCTAAAAAAATTGAGTCCGACTCCAAAAAAAGTCTTGAAGAGCAAATAACCAAAATTTCCAATATCGCTATCGAGAGAATAAAATCCGAAGAAGAAACCGCTATTCGCTTGGTTAAAGAGGATTTGGTTAATCAGGCAATAGAAAAATTTTCTAACATTAAATTTAGCGACGAAGAAAATAAAAAAATCATCGATAATTCAATACTTAAAATAGCTAAAATTAATTAAGTATCATGAAAATTACACTTTCTTCTCTTAAAGAATTTCTTGATACCTCGGCAACCCTTGACGAAATATGTCAAACTCTCACTAAAATTGGTCTCGAAGTTGAATCGGTTGAAGATAAATCCAAGGCCCTAAATTATTTTTCAGTTGCAAAAATTATTGACAGCAAACCTCACGATAATTCCCAAAAATTAAAAATTTGTTTGGTTGAAACAATCGACAGCCAAACACCATTACAAATTATTTGTGGGGCACCAAATGCTAAAACGGGGATTAAGGTCGCTTACGCCCCAATAAACTCAATAATACCAAGCAATTTAATGCAAATTAAAAAAGCCAAAATTGCGGGTGTCGAAAGCAATGGCATGCTTTGCTCAGCTCGTGAACTCAATCTTGGTAATGATGATAATGGGATTATTGAAATTGATGAAAAATTTGCCATCGGAACCAAAATATCAGAGGTTTTTGGTATCGATGACGCAACAATAGAGATCAACATAACCCCCAATCGCGGAGATTGTTTGGGAGTTTACGGGATAGCATGCGATTTATCGGCAACTGGAATTGGAAAACTAAAAGCTTTAAAAACTCCAAAAATCCCTTCGGAGTTTGAATTTAATATTAAATTTGAAAACCACGCAAAAAACGATTGCCCTTTTATCGCTTTTAGAATCATTAAAAATATTAAAAACCAACCCTCGCCTAAATGGTTAAGTGATAAACTTGAAGCAATTGGAATGAACTCCATATCAGCAGTAGTTGATTCGCTAAACTATGTCATGCATTTGCTAAATAGGCCTATGCACGCTTATGATCTCCAAAAAATTGGTGACAAAATTCAACTAAAAAAAACTAATCATCCAACCCAAATTACAACTCTAAAAAATGCTCAACATTTGGTTGATTCAAACATTTTAACAATTTGTAACGACGATGAAATTTTTAGTATCGCTGGAGTCATTGGTTCAGAGCAATCTTCATGCAAAATTGACACCACGGAAATCTTACTTGAATCTGCATATTTTTCTAAAGAAGCGGTTGCCAGAGCCGGTCGAAGCTTGAATATCTTATCAGATTCAAGACATCGTTTTGAGCGAGGCGTTGATTACGGTTCATGTATTGATGGTATTGAGTTGGCTTCTAAATTAATTACTGATATTTGCGGTGGTAAAGTGAGCGATATTTTTATAGATGAACAACCATTTAATCCGACGATTATTGATTTTGATTTTAATAAATTCCAAAAACTAATCGGCATAAATTTAGAAAATTCTTACGCCATTTCAATTCTTGAATCACTCCAATTTAAAGTTGATAAAAATCTTAAGGTTGAAGTTCCAACAAAGCGCCACGATATATTTTCTTCAGAGGATTTAATTGAAGAAATACTGCGAATTTACGGATATGACAAAATTCTGAAAAATGATTTAAAATTACCAAAAAAACATATTCAGGCCAATTCAAACCTACCCCATAAAGCCAGAATTTTACTGGCCTCAAAAGGTCTTACCGAAACCATAAGTTGGTCATTTGTTGACGAAAAAAATATCGATTTTTTTTGCCAAAAAAATCCAAATTTAGTGCTAAAAAATCCAATTTCCCAAGAATTAAGTTTAATGCGTCCGAACCTTATTATTGGACTTCTAAACTCATATCAAAAAAATTATTTACGCAATATTTCCAATCTTAGTCTCTTTGAAATTGGTAATGTTTTTGAAAATCAAAATTCTCAAAAACTAATGATTGCTGGACTCAGAACTGGCAAAAATTCAGAACCTAATCACTTTGGAGAAAATCGAGATTATGATTTTTTTGACGTCAAAAAAGATTTTTATGACATTGTCGATTTATCTGGTATTAAACCTGAGAGTCTAACAATCTCTAGCGATTCAGCTCCAAAATATTATCACCCTCACCGCTCGGCAAGCGTAAAAATTGGCAAAAATATTATTGGCTATATTGGTGAAATTAACCCGCAAATTAATAAAATTTTTGACCTCAAAAATCGTCTTTATACTTTTGAAATTTTTCTAGATTCATTACCAAATAATTCCAAAAACTTGGTCCGCAAACCGTTTATTGCCAATGATCTTCCAATTGTTGAAAGAGATTTCGCATTTTTAGTTGATAAAAATATTTTGGTTGGAGACCTATTAAAATCAATTAGCGCAATTGATAAAAATTTTATCAAGGACATCGTAATATTTGATATTTATCGTGGAGAAAAAATTGATTCTTCGCAAAAATCGGTTGCAGTAAAAGTTAAAATTCAACCCATTGAAAAAACTCTCACTTCCAGCGAAATTGATTCAATAAGTGCTAAAATTATTGAAAATTTATCAGTGAATTTTAAGGCTAAAATCCGCGACAATTAATCATTCCAATTTTAACTTTAGAATTTTTATAGATATTTTCTAAATCGATTTTTATTCTGAAGTTTTTTGTCAAAAATTTGTTGTTAATAAAATCTCAAAAAAATAGAATTTCGAGGCATTTTTTCGAAGCATTTTTATTTAACATATTTTTTATTCCATGCTCTCCAAACTAACCATTTTCTTGCCTTTAATTGGCTTTTTTGTGTCCGGAGTTTTGTCCAGAATTAAGCCTAATAAATCCGATTCGCAAAATTTTTCTCTAAATTTTTCCGACAAATTTGCCCAATATATTACAACGGCATTAATGTTTGCTTCGGCAATTTGCGCAACTCTGGTATTTATCGAATTCTACCAAACCCGACATATTCAAAGTGATGTTTTATTTAATTTTATAAAATCTGGAAATTTTATTGCCAATTGGTCAATTCATATTGACGCTCTAAGCGCTACAATGCTGATTGTAGTTACTTATGTTTCTTGCCTAGTTCACTTATATTCAATCGGATATATGCATGAAGATCGCTCAGTTGCTCGCTTTATGTCATATTTATCGCTCTTTACCTTTTTTATGCTCGCTTTGGTTACGGGCGACAATTTTGTTCAACTTTTTTTTGGCTGGGAAGGTGTTGGGGTTGCTTCATATTTATTGATTGGTTTTTGGTTCAAAAAAGAATCCGCCAACTGCGCATCTATGAAAGCATTTATTGCCAATCGCGTTGGTGATTTGGGTCTAATTTTGGCAATTTCACTCATATACATTTCATTCGGTTCCGTTGAATATTCCAAAGTTTTTTACCAAATATGCAATCATTCTGGCGATAGATTTTTTCTATTTGGTAAACAATTTTTAACAATCGACACCATTTGCATTCTTCTTTTTATTGGAGCGATGGGTAAGTCAGCTCAAATTGGTTTGCACGTTTGGCTTGCAGATGCAATGGAAGGACCAACTCCGGTATCCGCTCTAATTCATGCTGCAACCATGGTTACCGCCGGAGTATTCTTAGTAGCAAGGTGCTCGCCCCTATTTGAACTCTCGCCAATCGCACTAGATTTTGTAGTAATTATTGGTGCAACAACCGCGCTATTCTCAGCTACTATAGCACTCACTCAAAACGACATCAAAAAAATCATCGCTTACTCAACATGTTCGCAACTTGGATACATGTTTTTCGCTTGTGGGTTATCCGCTTATTCGGGCGCGATTTTTCACCTCGCCACTCACGCCTTTTTTAAAGCCTTATTATTCCTATCAGCTGGAAGCGTAATACATGCTATGCATCACGAACAAGATATTCAAAAAATGGGCGGTTTATGGAAAAAAATTCCTTTCACTTATGCTATGATGTGGATCGGCTCTCTTGCCCTGGCAGGATTTCCTCCTTTCGCTGGATTTTATTCAAAAGATGTAATTCTTGAATCAGCTTATATGGCCCATACCACAATTGGTAAATTTGCATTTTACGTTGGCATTTTAACCGCTTTCTTAACAGCTTTTTATTCTTGGCGACTTTTATTCTTGACGTTCCACGGTAAAACTCGAGCCGATCAAAAAACATTCAGCCACGCTCACGAATCACCAATTAATATGTTGATACCGCTTGCGGTTTTGGCAGTTGGATCAATTGGCACAGGTTATGTCGGATATCACCTTTTAAAAATGGTCTCAACTAATGGCTTCTTCACTTCAGCCATAACAGTTTCGTTAAGCAAATTCTTTATTTATGACGAAATACATCACGCTCCAACTCTAGTTAAAATTTCGCCAATGATTGTTGGAATTTTAGCGATAATTTTATCTTATATATTTTATATAAAGCGCCCGAATATCCCTCACAAACTTGCCAAAACCTTCCCAAAACTTTATAAATTATCCTACAATAAGTGGTATTTTGATGAATTTTATGAAAACACTTTGATTTCCCCCTCAAGGAAATTAGGCAACTTTTTATGGAAAATTATTGATGTTAAAATTATCGACGCTGTTCCAAATGGAATTGCATATATTTGTCGAATTGCATCGACTGGAATTTCAAAAATTCAAACCGGATTAGTTTATAATTATGCCACTTGGATGATTTTTGGATTAGCTTTAATCGGCATAACTTTTATTGACTTCATAATACCAATGATTGCTAAAGACCAAACTTTATTTGGCATTGTAAAAAGTAGCTTTCTAAATCTTTTTTCACTCAAATTTTAATGATCGATAAAAAAAAATTACGCGAAAATCTTGGTAACTTCTCAACCGGAATAATTATTGCATGCGCTCGCAAACGCAACTTCTTTGCCACTAAATTTTTCAATCAAAATTTTTTAGAGAACAATAATTTTATAAAAAAATTTGAAGATTTTTGGCATAATTTTTTTGAAGAAAATCAAGTCGGCAAACGCTTATCACAAAAAATATTTCACAAAGATTTTAAAATCAAAGAAGGTGATTTTCAGAATTTTATTGACGAAAAAATTCTCAATAAAATTAAAAAAATCTTTGCCGATGAATTTTTTGGCATGACAATAAATTCTTTCTCATCGATCTCTCTTGAACCTCCGCTCGTTTCATTTTGTGTCGACAATAAATCTACCAATTTAAAATTTTTTAAAAAAAATCGTTATTTTTTGTTGAATATTTTAGCGGTTGAACAACGCGATTTATCAAGCGCTTTCGCCACTCCTAAAAATTCTCACAAATGGCATGTCGAACCATATTTTTTCAGCAAATTTGGTAATCCAATTTTCTATAATTCTTTGTCATTTATTGAATGTAAAAAACATAAAGTCATCAAGATGGGCGATCATCACATAATAATTGGCGAAATTATAGATTTTGGCGAAATAAAAAAATCGCATCCATTAGTTTATTTTAGAGGCAAGTACCAAGCGCTAAATAACTCTTAATATCTTGTA
>RFYG01000052.1 GCA_009925685.1 Pseudomonadota bacterium | reverse complement strand
TTTTTCTGTTTCGGCTAAATAGTTTCCAACTAATTCTTTATTACCAAAATCAAGAGCAAAAATAGAAGCATCTTTTGGCATATGGGTAAGTAACGCATTTATGCACTCTTTAGTGTCTTCTAGCCAACCATCTACTAGTAAACAAATGGTTACTTTTTTACTTAAACGATCTGGCTTTATTTTCACACTTGCTAGATTCTCAAAAACTTCGAAAGGTGGTTTAACAACTAATTCATAACTATGTCTTTATACGAAACCGTATTTATTGCCAGACAAGATCTTACAGCTGAGGATGTTGATGCCTTAACTAGCAAATTCACAAAAATTATTTCCGATGCTAACGGAAAAGTTAAAAAAGAATATTGGGGACTACGAAATTTGGCTTATAAAGTGAAAAAAAACACTCGTGGTCATTATATTTTACTTAAGATTGAATCTGAATATCCAGCGGTTGCCGAACTCAAAAGAGTCATGGGTTACAATGAAGATGTGATTAGAAGCGCGATTTACTCTGTTGAATCGCTAGTCGATGAATCACCAATGTTTGCTTCAATCAATGCTAAAGATTTTAAAGCCGAGAAAGTTTCTACCAAAAAAGAGCCTTCAAAGCTTGATTTAGTTATTGATCAATTTCAATTTGATGCTTAGGAGTCAAAATGTTACCAAATAAAAATTCTACCAATACCACTACAAATACTAATACTAATACTAATGAAAATGAAGATAGCTTCGTTAAAGTATCGCTTGTAAATCAAAGTGTTTTCATTCGCAAAAAAAAGTCTTGCCCACTCAGAGATATTGATATATCTGAAATTGATTACAAAAATTTAAAACTCCTTAACAAATTTATTTCTGAACGCGGAAAAATCGTACCAAGTCGCATAAGTAATGTTGAAATAAAAAAGCAAAGAGCTATTGCAAATGCTGTTAAAAAAGCTCGCTTTTTAGCATTAATTTCTCCGATTAAAAAAGACTAATTTAACCTCTCTTAAAAATGAAAGTTATCCTTATTGATGTTTTGCCAAAACTCGGAAAAATTGGCGATGTTGTAGTTGTAAAAAACGGCTATGCTAAAAATTTTTTAATCCCCAATAAAAAAGCAATCTGTTATACTAACGATAATTATAAAACATTTGAAGCTAAAAAAAATCACTTTGAGCAAGAAAGTGCTAAAAAACTCGATGTTGCTAATAAAGTTAAATCTGCTCTAGAAGGAAAAAATATTATAATTATTGAGAATGCTTCTGACGATGGTCGCCTATATGGATCCGTTAATTCAGCGGTAATTTGTTCAAAAATCAACGAGGTAGTTGGTGAAAAACTTGTTGAAAAATCATCAATTTTTTTAAGCAAACCAATTAAAGAAGTTGGAATATATGATTTAAAACTGGCTTTACACAGCGAATCCGTATTTGTTACAAAACTGGTTGTTAGCCGAAGTGATTCAGAAGCTCATGCTCTTTTAAATCCATCAAAAAAATCAAAATCTAAAGACAAGCTTGATAATGGTGAAACTGCTTCAGATATCGCTAACTCTTCTGCTGAGTCTGAAAAACCTATCAAAAAAAATAGAAAAAAGAAAGAAATCTCAGGCGAATAGGCTCCGAATAGATGCTATTTTATTGAATTATCTTACTCACCGTCATCCAATAATTTACTAAAATCAATTTTCCTCAAGTTTGGATAGCTTAGCTAACCAATTTCATTGTTATATTCTTGAATGAATTTATTTGTTATTTCATTAAAGTTGAACAATCAAGCATCTAAAAATTAACACTGCAAAAATTCAATAATTAATCTTTGATCGCCAATCTATTTTATTGAATGAAGTTAAAAATTATAATTTAAATTAGCTTAATGGATTGCTCAAATTTAACTTAATTTAGACTTAAATTTTGCCCTAGCTTGTGTTGTTTTGTAAAAACCGCAGAAATATATACAAAATCATCTTTTAAGAGCTTTTACCTTTTTAAATTATGTAATTTATTTAAAAAATCCCCCTTAAATAGGGCTTTGTACATGGTTCTTTAATAATCTCAGAAACTAAAAAATCTAAATCTGAGTAAAATCGATCAGAATTTTTTTAAGATCGATAATTTTAAATCAAATCCACCAGAAAATATCTCAAAAGGCATTCTTAGTTATTAATGATTAAAAGATAATTAAAGATGTAGATTTAACGGGGTATCTGAAATTGAATTTTAAAGGTATAATGGGATATTTATGATTAGAGATAAATTTAGTCGATATTTTTCTTCTAAATGATGTATGTAGCTCTAGCAATTTGATCTATTATTGTTAGCTAAGCATCGGATTTTTATCGTGGCCATTATTACAATATTTAAAATAGAATTTAGATATTTGAAATATTGGCAGTTGATTTTTTGTGCTATAATTGAGTTTTGCAATTACTTAGTTTTTAGATAAGTTTTGGTGCGGACGGAGGGACTTGAACCCACATGCCGTGAGGCGCTAGATCCTAAGTCTAGTGCGTCTGCCAATTTCGCCACGTCCGCGTTTTTAGGGAGATTTGAGAAATTCTATAATTAAGTAATTATATAAATTATAGAATTTTCGGTGACCTTAGTTTGATGAGGGGATAACGTTAATAAAAATGCGATTTTTGCGCGTGGTTTTGACAAATTCTACAATGCCAGCAATTTTAGAAAAAATAGTGTGATCTTTTCCGATGCCAACATTTTTTCCTGGGTGCCATTTTGTTCCTCTTTGACGGACAATAATATTTCCGGCTTCAACTGATTGACTTCCATATTTTTTGACGCCGAGCCTTCTGCCCGCTGAGTCGCGTCCATTCCGCGAGCTTCCACCCGCTTTCTTCGTTGCCATAGTTAACTAAATGTTAGGATTTAATTGATAAAATTTTTAGTAATGTTTGTTGCTGGCGGTGACCGCGTTTTCTACGAGAATTTTGTCTTCTTCTTTTTTTAAAAATAATAACTTTATCATTTTTAAAAAATTTTATAATTTCAGCTTCAACCTTCGCTCCTCCTAAAAATGGGGATCCGAAACTAACTTCTCCATTTTCATTATTGACTAATAAAACTTTTTCAAGAGAGATTTTGGTACCAACTTCACCTGTGATTTTTTCAACAATTAATTTATCGTTTGGGGCGACGCGGTATTGCTTTCCGCCGGTTTCAACAATAGCAAACATAGATTTTAAAATTAGCTAGTAAATTAAACAAATTTTAATAAAATTCGCGACAACAAATTGCTTGTATATTTAGTTGGCAATCTGTCAAAAAAATGGGAATTTTTTTAAATGAGGTCGGTGATTCTATTTTTTAAAAAAATTTTGTCAAACGGTTTAATTGATTAAAATTTAAAATGCTTGAAAAATATTTCGTCGCTCGCAAGAGGCTTTATCCCCAAAGTGTAAAAGGAAAATTTCGTAATCTAAAATGGAAACTAAACTTTCTATTTTTATCGATTTATTGTTTCTCCCCAATCATAAAATTTGACAGAGGATCTAGTGCCCCAAATCAAGCTATTCTTGTTGATATTCCTAACAGCAAGGCTTATTTCTTTTTTATTGAAATTTGGGCTCAAGAAGTTTTTTATCTAGCTGGTATTTTGATACTCTGCGCTGTGACATTGTTTTTTATAACATCATTATTTGGTCGAGTTTGGTGTGGATATGCATGTTTTCAAACCGTTTGGACCGATATTTTCATAGCATTAGAAAGGTTTTTTCAAGGTGATCGAAATGATAGGATATTGTTGGATAGAAAAAATAATTTTACTAAATTTTATAAAAAATTATTAACCCACCTATCTTGGCTTTTAGTATCTTTGTTAACCGGCTTATTTTTTGTTTCTTATTTCAATGATGCCCGCGAATTATTTCATAATTTAATAAATTTTAAATTCGATAGAATTTCTTTTAATGTTTATGGTTGGATTTTGGGAATTGCGGGTATGACGTATATAATGGCCGGCTTTGCTCGAGAGCACGTATGCACTTATATGTGTCCTTATGCTCGTTTTCAATCAGCGATGTTTGACAATAATACACTCATTATCTCATACGATAAAAAACGAGGTGAACCTCGCCAAAAATGGCATCAAGGTGAGAGTTTTGAAGGAAGAGGTCACTGCATAGATTGTAAACAATGTGTGGTTGTTTGTCCAACTGGCATCGATATTCGTAATGGCCTTCAAATGGAATGTATTGCATGTGGTTTGTGTATCGATGCTTGCGATAATGTCATGAAAAAAGTTGGATTGCCAATTGGTTTGATTCGTTACGACACTATGGCACATCTTAATGAACCCGTTTTGCACAAAAAATTTAAATTTTTACAACCCAGAACTTTTTATTACAGTTTTATTATACTTCTGGTCAGTTCGCTTATGGTTTCTAGTTTAATTTTTAAACCAAAAGTTGAGACCTCAATTTATCAAGAACGCAATCCATTATACATCATCATGAGCGATGGCGGGGTTAGAAATGTTTATAACTTAAAAATTATAAACAAAACTCATCAAGATAAAAGTTTTTACATATCGATGGCGCGCCCAGATTTTGTAGAATTAAAAGTATCAAATCATGATGAAAAAAATATTATTGTCCCAGCGGAGTCGATTATTGAATTGCGTACTTTAATTACTATTCCGCCTGATAGAGTAGGTAGTTTTTCTGAAAATCAGATTTTGATTCAGATAAATATTACTGACAATGAAACAAAAAAAGTTGAGAAGATTTCAGCTATTTTTATCAAAAACGACAACGACAATTTTTAGCCAAAATGGAGGTTTGTAAGCCCATAAATCTGGCTAGTGCTGAGCACGAAGTCGTTAAAAGATTTATAAATATCATAATTGAAAGTAACTATTCTGACTTCTTTTGCTAATTCAATTATCATTTCCAATTTTTCTTCGGGCCTTTTAAAACTAACATCTGCAGGGAAAAATAATGGCAATAAATTACCATACCATGACGAACTTAAATCAGTTTTATATTGATTTAAAATCGCGCCAATCAAGGATTTAGCAACTATTTGCATTTTCTTATCAGCAATTCTTGTAGTATAAAAATCAATACTGGTTGCACAGCTTTTTTTCAAATTTTTAGCAAAAACCCAAGCCATTGATAGAAATTCATCCGGGTTTTTTATAAATTCTTCATTTGAATTTTCTATTTTAATTGGCGATGCTATTTGACAAATATCATCAATAATTCTCAATAAATCACTACCGAGAGGGTAGCCAGAACTAGCTCCAGCACCTAATACAATTTGTCGCAAAACATAGTCGTTATTAGTCATAATCAGATTATTTAATTTAAAATTTTAGCCGTATAAATATAATTTAACCCTCAACAAAACTCAAACCAATCCCCTTTTAAAATATAAAAATCGTTAGTCTTAAATTAGAATTTTTTCAATAACTCAAAGGTTGAAAGAATTTTAATTTCGACTTACTTGCATCTGCGAGAAATGAGGTGGGTTATAAAAAAATATTGCCGAATTTTTTTAAAAAACCGCGAATGATTTTAATTAAAAAACCCATATCAACTTTTGGTTGATATGGGTTAATTTTGATATTCTTTAAATTAAATATTCTTGAAATTTAAAGTTTATTTAGAACATTCCGCCACCCGGCATGCCAGCGTGGGCGCCAGCTCCGTGTGAATGAGCATTTTCTTCTTTTTTCTCAATAATTGCACATTCAGTTGTGATTAATAAGCCAGCAACTGATGAGGCATCTTGAAGAGCGGTACGAACAACTTTAGTTGGGTCAACAATACCAGCTTTGAACATGTCAACATATTTGTTGTTTTGAGCATCATAACCATATGAAACATCTCCTTTGGCTAAGACTTCATTAGCAACAACTGCTCCGTCAAAACCAGCATTTTCAGCGATTTGTCGGATTGGTGATTGTATAACTTTTTTAATGATATTGATACCAACGGTTTGTTCGTCATTAGCACCTTTAAGTTTATCAAGAACTCGACCAGCATATAATAAAGCCGAACCACCACCAGCAACAATGCCTTCTTGCATTGCAGCGCGAGTTGCAGCAAGAGCATCATCAACGCGATCTTTCTTTTCTTTGACTTCAACTTCGGTTGCACCGCCAACCTTGATTATGGCAACACCGCCAGAAAGTTTTGCAAGTCTTTCTTGAAGTTTTTCGCGATCATAATCTGAAGTAGTTTCTTCGATTTGAGCTTTGATTGATGCGCAACGAGCTTTAACATCGGCAGATTTTCCTGAGCCATCAACGATGGTAGTATTTTCTTTGTCGACGATAATTTTTTTAGCTTGACCAAGTTGTTTAATGCCAACGTTTTCAAGCTTCATGCCAAGATCTTCGGAGATTAACTGTCCACCAGTTAAAACTGCAATATCTTCCATGATCGATTTACGACGATCGCCGAATCCGGGAGCTTTTACGGCACAAACTTTTAATCCACCTCTCAAGCGGTTTACAACAAGAGCGGCAAGAGCTTCACCTTCAACTTCTTCGGCAATAATCAAAAGTGGGCGACCAGATTGAACAACGGCTTCAAGCATTGGAACCATTGGTTGTAGGTTAGAAATCTTTTTCTCAAATAATAAGATTAAAGCATTTTCAAGTTCGACAGTCATTTTATCAGCATTTGTAACGAAATAAGGCGATAAATAACCGCGATCAAATTTCATACCTTCAACCACATCAACTTCGAACTCTAAACCTTTAGCTTCTTCAACTGTAATTGGACTATCAGGTCCAACTTGTTGGACGGCTTTAGCAATTTCAGTTCCGACTTGTTTGTCGCCATTAGCTGAGATTGTGGCAACTTGAGCCACTTCATCGTTGTTGCTAACTTTTTTACTCATTTTGCCAAGTTCTTTAACAACTGCTTCGACAGCTATATCGATACCGCGTTTTAAGTCCATTGGATTAATTCCGGCGGCAACTGATTTAATGCCTTCGCGAACAATTGATTGCGCTAAAACGGTTGAGGTAGTAGTGCCATCTCCAGCAATATCATTTGTTTTTGAGGCAACTTCTTTGATCATTTGAGCTCCCAAATTTTGGAACTTGTCAACTAACTCAATTTCTTTAGCAACAGTAACGCCATCTTTTGTAATTCGAGGGGCGCCAAATGATTTTTCAATTACCACATTACGTCCTTTTGGACCAAGGGTAACTTTAACGGCATTAGCAATGACATCAACACCTTCAACAATTTTAGTGCGTGCGTCGGTTGCAAATAAAATTTCTTTTGCAGACATAATTTTCTCCAGATTTAAGTTTGTTATTTACCTTTTTTAACGATTGCTAAAATATCGGTTTCTTTAAGAATGATAAGTTCTTTGCCATCCACCTTAACTTCAGTTCCGCCCCATTTAGCGAACAAAATATGATCACCTTTTTTTACATCGAGTGGAATTCTTTTACCGTGATCATCTCGATTGCCATCGCCAACCGCAACCACTTTACCCTCAGCTGGTTTTTCTTTGGCAGTATCGGGGATAATGATACCTCCAGCAGTTTTGCTTTCGGCTTCAATGCGCTCAACAAGAACGCCATTGTGAAGAGGAATTATTTCCATATTTTTTTGATTAATTTGTTAAAGAATAATTTGAACTAGTTTTTAGAAACAAAAGTTTAATTAAATTTTGGAGTCTCTAAAAAACTGATTTTGAAAAGATAGTTAAGATTAAATTTCTTACAAGGGTTAATGAAAAAATTATTTTTTAAGAATTTCATCAAGTTTACCTTCGGCTTCAAGAGCATATAAATCATCGCATCCTCCCACATGATAATCATCAATGAAAATTTGCGGAACCGTCATTCTACCGTTAGATTTTTTTATCATTTCTTGCTTAAGTTCATCAGAGGTAATTTTGATTTCTTGAAACTGAAGATTTTTTCTTTGGAGTAAATTTTTGGCTTTGGTGCAATAAGGGCATATTTCTTTGCTGTATATTAAAATTTTTTTCATTTTTACCTCGATATTGATGGGTTTCTATTGATTCCGCTTTGCTCCATTCCGTAAGAATAAGTTGGTGGAACATAATATTGATCAACATCATATTGTTGATAATATGGCGAAGGCGGAATGGCGTAGGGGTTAGAATAAAACCTTGAACCAGCATTTGGATAAACTTGGTACGGTGGAGACGAGTAGCTTGGTGGGTAGTATTGCGAAGGGTACGGAGGATTTTGATATTGAGGTTGAGGTTGATAAGGTGGTTGATATTGAGGTTGTTGACCCATTCCCACTTGGGCTTGTTTGTAATAATAGTCGGGAGAAATTTTGACCGGATTTTGATTTGTTTTTGGAGCGGTTCCCGGATCAAATCCTACTGAGTTATATAGCTCTTCGTTATCGTATTTGTCTCTTGACGTGCACGAATAAGAAGTTAACGCTAGCGAGATGATTGCCGTAATATTAAATAAAATTTTTCGGCAAATATATTTATTCATTTTGGATAATTAGAATTTATTATTGGCGCCACTGCTTTGAGGTCTCTCAATATTATAATAGCTACTTGGTGGAACATAATATTGGTCTGTATCATAATATGGTGAAGCATATTGTTGCGGTAAGATGTAAGGGTTATTATATGCTCTGGAATTAGGTTGATAATATGGACTAGGTGGTTGATAATATTGGTTCTGATAAGGATAATTGGCTTGATAATTAGTTTGATAATTGGGTTGAGGATTTGGGTTAAAGTCTTTATATGGCGAACCTTCATTTGAAGAACAAGAAAGAATTATAAGTGGTGCAAAGATAAAAAAATACCTGAACATTTTTTGAGAAAAATTAATTTTTTTATCATTTAAAGTTAATTGGAATCAACAAATAGTAATTTAAAAAACTACCAAAATTTGGCAAAGTTTGGAGGAGATATTTTAACTTGAACGCCAAAAATATGTTTTTATAAATCTAAATTCAAGGTTTATTAAGAATAATTTTTTCTGAGTTTTTTTTATTGAAATATGGCACAAAACATTAAGCTAAATCATGATGAAAAATATATTAATTTAGCTCTAAATTTATCTCAAAAAAATATTGGCACAACTTCAGAAAATCCTTGCGTTGGTTGTGTCATAACAATCGATAATATTATTATTGCAACTGGTGTTACTTCATGTGGCGGTCGACCTCATGCCGAGATAAATGCAATTAATAAAATTGCTGATAAAAAAATTCTCTCGCAAGCCACCATTTATATAACTCTTGAGCCATGTAGTCACTTCGGAAAAACCTCTCCTTGTGTCGATGAAATTATAAAACATAAATTTGAGCGAGTCGTTATTTGTTGTCATGATCCCAATCCAAAAGTTAATGGAAATGGTATCGAAAAATTAAGGCGAGCAGGAATTAAAACTGAATTTGGAATTAAATCTTTTGAAGCAAAAAATATTAATCGAGGATTTTTTAAAATTCACAATCAAATTGAAAAAATTTCAGGAAAAAATCCAAAAAAAATACAAGAAAAAATCCCATTTATAACTATCAAAGTTGCCACTTCACTTGATGGAAAAATTGCTACTAAAAATTTTCAAAG
>RFYG01000051.1 GCA_009925685.1 Pseudomonadota bacterium | reverse complement strand
ATGGTAAAAAATTTAAAAATTTATCAATTAATTGATGATCTTTTTTAAGAACTTCAATTTCTTTTAGCGGAGTTTTATTGGCGTCAATTTTAAAAAATAATAACAATTTTTCGACATCGTTAATTCCACCAACTAAATCAATCAAACCAAGATTTAAGGCTTGCCTTCCGGTGAATACTCGACCATCAAAAATAATTGGATAATTTTTTGGATTAATTTTATCCCCTCTCCTCTCCTTAACAAGTTCGACAAAAAAATTATAAGAATCTGCAATTGATTCATTAATAACTTTTTCAACAGCGGGATTTGATTTTTCAAACATTGAAGGGCTTCCTTTGAGGGGAGAAGATTTATATGTGTTAAATTTAACGCCAACTTTTTTGGCTAAGTCAGAAACTTCGGGAGATTCCATTAAGACTCCTATGGAACCCGTTAAAGTTCCATTGTGAGCAATTATATAATCTGATGCTAAGGAAGCCATGTAAGCCCCTGAAGCACCAACAGAATCAATAAGAACTATAAGAGGTTTATTTTTTTTAATTTCGAGTAATTCATTAAATAAAATTTCGCTTCCAACTATCGTTCCACCCGGACTATTAAAACGCACCAAAACAGCTTTGATTGATGATTGCTTAGCAATCTCTTTGAGAGTTTTGCTACGATTATCATCTTCGGCAATCACGCCATCAATTTTAACAACCGCAACAAAATCACTTTCAATAACATTAGAATTAATTCCGAAAACTAGTTTGAAAATTAAAATCGTGGAAAATATTGCAATCAAAATTGCAATATTTTTCCACTTCTGAGCCTTTTTTTTTAAATAAATTAAAGCCCCAATATTATCGGAAAAATTCATAGATAAAAATTAAGAAGTTTTGTCTTTGAGAGACTCTAGAACATCTCCAGCGATACTTCCGATAGTGGCGCCACTATTTGATTCAGAGTAAAAATGTGACTCTCTTTCGTCGTTCTCTAAATCTTTAATAGATAGAAGAAGTTTGCCACTAATTTTATTGAACATTGTAACTTTAGCTTCAATTCTATCGCCAACTTCATACTTTTCAGTCTTTTGATTTTGTTTGTTATTTGAAAGGTCGAGTCTTTTAATTATGGCTTTAAGGCCCGAATCAAGCTCAACTTCTAAAAAATCTTTTTTAACTGCGATTACCAAGCAAGAAACGATTGAGTCTTCAACGATTTTGTCCAACTCAGCTTGGAAATTAGAATTATCCAATTGACGAATGCCCAGAGAAATTCTTTCTTTTTCGTAGTTACTTCCAAGAACCATAACCTTGATTTTATCGCCGGATTTAAATTTTTTCTGAATTTCATCAGTTAAACCTTGCTCAGAAACATCAGAGACATGAACAAGTCCATCAACACCACTGTCAAATCCTATAAACAATCCAAATTCGGTGAAGTTTTTAACAACACCTTCGACAATATCGCCAACTTTATGCTTGTCTGAAAAGGATTGCCAAGGATTTTGCTCACATTGCTTCATACCCAAGGAAATGCGATGATTCTGTGAATTTATATCAAGAACCATAACTTCCACTTCTTGACCCGCATTAATGAATTTATTGGGGGTTGAATTATTTTTTAACCAACTCATCTCCGATACATGCACTAGACCTTCAATTCCTTGCTCAATTTCAACAAATGCACCGTAGCTAGTTATGTTGGTGACTTTTCCTTTTAAAGTAGCTCCAACCGGATATCTTTGCGAAATCGACTCCCATGGGTTTTGTTGAAGTTGTTTCATGCCCAAAGAAACTCTTTTGGTAGCCTCATCATATTTAATAACCTGAACTTTAACTTCTTGACCAACCTTCAATACTTCGGAAGGATGTTTGATTCTACACCAAGAAATATCGGTAAGGTGTAAAAGACCATCGAAACTTCCAAAATCGATAAAAGCTCCATAATCAGTGATATTTTTAACAATTCCATCAAGTGAATCACCAACTTTTATAGTTGATAAAACTTTGTCTTTTTCGATATTACGCTGACTTTCAAGAACCGCTCTACGAGAAACCACAATATTTCCGCGGACTTCATCAATTTTCAAAACTTGAAGTTTCTCTACTTTGTTTATTAAAAAATTATCATCGGTTAGAAGAACAGTATCGAACTGACTTCTAGGTAAAAAACAAATTATTCCATTAACATCTGCGGCATATCCACCTTTGACCCGACCGATAATTTTTCCATCAATAATGGTTTTATCTTCAAGGCAATTTTTGAGGTAATTCCAATTAATGAGGCGTCGAGCATTTTCACGGCTTATAATTAGCTCGCCTCTTTTGTTTTCAAGTCTTTCAAGAAAAACATCCACAACGTCACCTTCTTCAATTTCACCGTCTCTTCTGAATTCGGCAATATCAATAAAACCAACTGATTTGGCTCCGATATCAACCGCAACACCTTTATCTGAGATACCTACTACAACTCCTTTTACAACAGTTCCTTCAGCCAATTGCTGAGTATCCTTTTCAAATTCTTCAAATAATTTGGCGAAATCTTCGTTAGCAAAGATCTCTGAGGAAGAATTTTCTAGATTAGAATTTGGTTCAATATTTAAGGTTTTTAAGTTTTCGTTTTGAGTCATAATAATTAGATGTGAGAAACCAGATAATACAGGCAGATAGACTGTATTGAGTGATAATAAGGTTAATAAAAAAACTCAGCTAAACGCTAAGTCAGAATTTATAGTATTAATTATCAATTTTATTTGCAAGTAGCTGAAACTGCTAAGTTAAAATTTTTTGTTTAAAAACATCTTGAGCAAAAAAAATACCTTACTAAAATAGTCAGATATTAAGTTATCGGTCATTTATATAAATCTTTTTATCTCCATGATTCTTACAACGAAAGCTCGTTATGCCGTTATGGCTGTTATTGAAATTGCTTCACAAAATTCATCAAAACCCATATCGCTAAACGAAATTTCCAAATCTCAAAACATTTCTCTTTCTTATCTTGAACAAATTTTTGTATCTCTCAGAAAAAATAATATCGTAAAATCAATTAAAGGGCCGGGAGGTGGATATATTTTATCCAAAAATAAATCCGAAATTTCAGTCTCAGACATCATAAAAGCCATTGATGAACCAATAAAAATGACACGCTGTTCAATTGAAAAACAAAGCTGTAATTCCAATAAAACCAAATGCAAAACACACCATTTGTGGCATGGCCTTGAAAATCGCATCTATGATTACCTTAATTCAATTTCATTAGAAAAGTTATGAACATAATGAATAAGGTCTTTCTCGACTTCAACTCAACTACTCCAATGGATGATGCGATTATCGCAAAAATCCACGAAATCACCAAAATACCTCTTAACTCTTCGGCAATCCATTCGCTTGGCCGATATGCCAATAGCTTAATTGATGAATCAAAGTCACAAATTACTCAATTACTTAACGCTCATAATTACGAAATAATTTTTACCTCCAGCGCAACGGAGGCAACCAACACAGTTTTTTTTGGCAATAATTTTGATGACATAATCATTTCATCAATTGAACATGCATCGGTTTATAATTGCCGACCCCAAAGTTCCAAAATATCGGAAATAAAATGTAAACAAAATGGCGTGATTAACATCGAAGATTTAATTCAAAAAATTCCGGATCATAAAAATTTTTTGGTTTCGACAATGCTATGCAATAATGAAACGGGAGTTATTCAACCCGTCGAAGAAATTGCCCAAATTACTCATCAAAATCTTGGATTATTTCATTGCGATGCGGTTCAAGCACTTGGAAAAATTCCCGTTGATTTAGAAAAAATCAACCCTGATTTTGTATCGGTTTCTGCGCACAAAATCTGCGGACCTCAAGGGATTGGGGCGCTCTTATATCGCAAAGGTCTAGATTTTCGCCCTTTAATTTTTGGTGGAAAACAACAAAAATCTAAGCGCGCCGGTTCATTAAATATTACCGGAATTGTTGGTTTTGGGCACGCCTGCTCTCTTGCCAATGAAAAACTTAAAAATTTTTCTAAAATTGCCGAGTTACGCGACTATCTCGAAGAGCAACTTCAAATTATAGCTCAATCAAACATTATTTTCTTTGGCAAAGAAACTATGCGCCTTGCCAATACTTGCTTTTATTCAATCCGCAATCTCAACAATCAAACGCAACTTATTAATTTTGATTTAAACAACATATGTGTTAGCGCTGGAGCTTCATGCTCGTCGGGCACAATTTCACAATCAAGAATTTTACAATCCATGGGTATCGAAAATGATTTTCTCGACGGAGCAATTAGGGTGAGTTTATCTCCTCAAACCACTAAATCTGATATCGATTATTTTATAAAAATATTTAGCGAATTTTACAATCGCACCCAAATTAACAAAAAATAAACGGAGACAAAATGGCATTAAAATTACCAATCTACATGGATTATCAATCTACAACCCCAATTGATCCAAGAGTAATCGATAAAATGGTTGAGGTCATGAAAAATGATTTTGGCAACCCACATTCCAGAAGCCATAGTTTCGGCTGGAAAGCCGAAGAAATCGTCGAAATCGCTCGACGTCAAGTCGCTAAACTTATTAATGCCGATGAAAAAGAAATTTTTTTTACTTCTGGAGCCACTGAATCCAATAACATTGCTATCAAAGGCGTAGCAAAATTTTACGAAAATTCGCAAAAAAATCACATTATCACTTTGGCGACCGAGCATAAATGTGTTATAAACTCATGTCGTGACCTTGAGCAAGAAGGTTTTGTTGTTAGTTATTTACCGGTTCAAAAAAATGGTCTGGTCGATTTAAATTTACTCGAAAAATCAATTACACCGCAAACTTCGATTATTTCGATTATGGGCGTCAATAATGAGATCGGAGTTATTCAACCTCTTGAAGAAATTGGCAAATTATGTCGCCAAAAAGGGGTATTTTTTCACACTGATTGCGCGCAAGCTTTTGGCAAAATCCTGCTTGATGTTGAAAAAATGAACATTGATTTAATGAGTATATCGGGACACAAAATATATGGCCCTAAAGGAATTGGTGCTCTTTATATTCGTCGTAAACCTCGCGTCAGAATAAAATCGATTTTTAGCGGTGGCGGTCAAGAACGCGGTATCAGAAGCGGGACCGTACCAACACAATTGGTCGCTGGGCTGGGATTAGCTTCAGAAATTGCCTTTAATGAAATGTCACAAGACCACATCCGCATAACCAAATTAAGTAAGAAATTTTACGATGCTATCACCGCCCTCACCCACGTTTATCTCAATGGCGACAAAGACCACCGCTACGCCGGCAACCTAAACTTCTCCTTCGCTGGAATCGAAGGCGAATCAATGATTATGGCCATCAAAGACTTAGCCGTTTCATCTGGATCAGCTTGTACATCTTCATCGCTTGAGCCATCATATGTATTACACGCCCTTGGTGTTGATGACGAACTTGCTCACACATCAATTCGCTTTGGCTTTGGGCGCTTTACGACGGAAGAAGAAATCGATTACGCAATAAATTTAATTACTAAAAAAGTTGAGAAACTTCGTGCGATGAGCCCGCTATGGGACATGATGCAAGAAGGAATTGACTTAAAATCAATTAATTGGAAATCACATTAACTTTAATATTTTTTATATGGCCTATTCTAAAGAACTACTTGAACACTACGAAAATCCTAAAAATGTTGGTTCATTCGATAAAAATGAAAAAAACATTGGAACCGGACTTGTTGGGGCGCCAGCCTGTGGCGATGTTATGAAGTTACAAATTATGGTTGGCGATGATGACACAATAATCGATGCTAAATTTAAAACTTTTGGTTGCGGTTCGGCAATTGCCTCAAGTTCATTAGCTACCGAATGGATCAAGGGCATGAAAATTGACGAAGCTCAAAAAATTACCAATCATCAAATTGCCGAGGAGTTATCTTTGCCTCCCGTCAAAATTCATTGCTCAGTTTTGGCCGAAGAAGCAATTAAATCAGCCATCGAAGATTATAAAAAAAACAAAAATTCGAAAAAAACATGAATTTTAATTTTTCAAGCACGGGTAATCCGATTGTGGATTATTTGAAAGTAAGTCCCGAGGCCTTAACGCAAATTAAAAATTTACTTTCCAAACGCTCTGAACCTTGTGAAGGAATTCGCGTTGGCGTCAGAACTCGCGGATGCTCGGGTCTAAGCTACACAATCGAATACGCCATTAAAGATAAAAATATTTCTAAATATGATGATGTAGTTTTATGCGACCAAAATGACCAAAAAATTCAAATTTTTATCGATCCAAAAGTTTCAATGTTTTTAATCGGAAGTGAAATGATTTTTAAACAAGATCAACTTTCCTCGGGCTTTGATTTTGTTAATCCTAACGAAAAAGGTCGATGCGGTTGCGGAGAAAGTTTTAATGTATGAAAAATTATTTCGAAGTCTTCAATTTACCAATAAATTTCGATATTGACCTTGCGCAACTCGAAAAAAATTATTTACAACTTCAACAACAACACCACCCCGATACCTCTAATATTGATTCGATTGAAAATTCAATTTTAATTAATCACGCATACAAAATCTTGAGCAATGATTTGCTCCGCGCAATTCATATGCTTCAAATTTCTGGAATCGATATTGAAAATGATGAAAACCACATAAAGCCCAAATTATCAACGCTTAATGAGGTTTTAGATTTACAAGAAAAAATACATCAAATCTCCGAGTTAGATCAAATATTATCACTTAAAAATCAGCTAAAAAATGATGTGCAATCTTTAATTTTAAACTTTTGTCAATCATACGAAAAAAATGATTTAAATCATGCAACTCAAGTTTTAATTAAAGCCAAATATCTTACCAAATCTATGCAAGATTTAAAACTCAAAGAAAAATCATCTAATTAATTCAAAAATACTTTTTATGGCCCTTTTGCAGATTCAAGAACCAGTTTCAGATCAACAAAATCAAGCTCATAAAGATATTGTCGTTGGAATTGATTTAGGAACCACCAACTCTCTAATTGGATTTTTTAATGGCACAGAATTAAAAATTTTTGAAGATGAAAATGACCAAAATATGATCTCTTCTCGAGTAGTTTATGATAAATCCGGAAACCTTATTGGCGTTGGCTCAAAACCTTCTGGCCATTACGAAATTTCATCAATTAAAAGATTAATGGGTAAAAATTATGCCGATCTCAAAAATATTAATTTACAAAATTACGATTTTCATAATTTAATCATCGACAATTCATCTAACAAAGAAGCTATTTCACTCCAAATTGCCCACAAAAAAATTTCAGCAATCGAAATATCGGCCGAAATTTTAAAACATCTCAAAAAAATTGCCGAACGCCACCTCGGGCAAGAAGTTAGCAAAGCCGTAATTACAGTCCCAGCTTATTTTGATGACAATGCCAAAACCGCCACCAAGCAATCAGCCACTTTGGCGGGACTCGATGTTTTGCGCCTAATCAACGAACCAACCGCGGGAGCATTGGCGTTCGGCCTTCAAAATAAATCGATTGGCACTTATTTGGTTTATGATTTAGGTGGCGGAACTTTTGATGTTTCAATTTTAAAAATGCAACAAGGGGTTTTTAAAGTACTCGGAGTTTCGGGCAATAATGATTTAGGTGGCGATGATTTCGATAAAATTTTACTTCAAAAAGGTTATAAAAATGCTAAAAACATCAAAGAAGAATTATCATTTAAAGAAACCTCTCATGGGCTTTCGAGGCATGATTTTGAGAACTTTATAAAAGATAAAATCGACCACACGATCCATATTACCAAAAACTTACTTCACGACCTCGATATTGAATTTTCAACAATTGACGGCGTTATTTTAATTGGGGGCTCAACCAGAATTCCTTTGATTCAAAAAAAATTAGCCGAAATTTTTGGAAAGGATAAAATTCTCACTAATCTTGATCCCGACAGAGTTGTGGCAATTGGCGCATGTTATCAGGCCTTCAATTTATCGCATAGTCGTGAAAACCTTCTGCTTGATGTAAACCCTTTATCACTCGGAATCGAAATGATGGGCGGAATTGTTGATAAAATTATTTATCGCAACTCGACAATTCCATTTTCTAAAAGTAAAGAGTTCACAACTTACGCCGATAATCAGACCGCCATGAAGTTTCATATTGTTCAAGGTGAAAGAGAATTTGCTCACGATTGCAGATCTCTCGCCGAGTTTGAAGTAAAAAATATTCCACCCCTCAAAGCTGGCTTAGCTCGAGTTAAAATTAATTTTACTCTTGATGCTGATGGGCTTTTAATTATCACTTCAGAAGAAAAATATACTGGCCAAAAACAAGAAATTATTGTACGTCCAAGTTTTGGTTTGGATGAATCAAAAATTAAAAATATTTTATTAGAATCATTAAAAAATTCTAAGATTGACATGGAGCAAAGGCTTCTGGCTGAAGCGATTGTTGAAGCGCAAAGAGACATTGAAATCATCAGTAATGACCTAACTAATCCTGAAATAAATCTTGAGACAAAAGAAAAAGATATGATTTCACAACAACTTGAAAAGCTTAAAGAATTTATTGCCCAAAATACAAACCGCGATTCAATTCACAGCGCTCATCAAGAGCTTTCAAGGGTTTCCGAAAATTTGATTTTGCAAAAAGTTAACAAAATTTTAAAGGCTAAAATTGCTGGTCAAAAAGTTGATGATTTGTAATTTTAACGTTATTTTTTAATTAATTTATCAATGATCTTTAGGATGAAATATTTCAATCGTGTCTTGATCTAGTGAAAATATTTTAGTTTTTTCAAGGTGGTTTATAACGTTATTAAAATCATTGATTTCTAGGTCTTGAATAGCTGGAATTCCATCATTACCAATAATTTTGTTTGACCGAATCCAAATCAACTCATCAACTAAATTAAGCTTTAAAAGTTGTGTAATCAACGATGATCCGCCTTCAACAAGAATAGAGTTTATTCCCATCTCCGCCAAACTTTGAAAAGCATTTTTTAGATCGATTTTGTTGTTAAAATCATCAAAATAAATCACAGAATTATTGGGGTTTTTATCAAGCCAATTGAGGAGTTTTTGATTAGATTTTTGATTATTCGAACACAAAATTATTTTTTTAACCGAGAGATTGGTAAAAAAGTTTTCTTCAAAACTGAAATTTAGATTAGAAGAAATAACTATTTGAGTCGGAGAATTTTGCTCTAACCCATTGATTCGGCAATTCAAAAGTGGATTGTCTTTTATGATGGTTTTGGCCCCAACCATAATTGCTTGATTTTTCGCTCTCAAAATATGAGCAAAGCGCCTTGATAATTCCGACGAAATCCACTTGCTTTGAAAATTTTTAGTAGCAATTTTACCGTCGAGTGAAGTGGCGACTTTAACGGTTATAAAAGAAATTTTTTTTGGATTTTTTTCTAAATTTTTTTCAATTTGATTATAAATTTTAAAAAATCCCCGATTAATATTTTTTGCCTCAAAAGATTTAATTCCAAATTCAGTTTTAATTCCTGCCTGCCTTAATTTTTTGATACCATTTCCGTTAACTTTTGGATTGGGATCATGACAACAAATAACGACTCGCTCAAATTTATGTTTTATAATTTCATCGACACAAGGAGAGGTT
>RFYG01000006.1 GCA_009925685.1 Pseudomonadota bacterium | reverse complement strand
ATTTACGGATTCCGCTTACTATAATTAATAAGTTTAAAAAAATAATAAACCGAAAATCTCTATTTTTTTTGCATTTTATCTATAGAAAAATAGTGTTTGTTTGATAATAATTACCCTATCTATATAAAATTTCTCAATAAAAAATGTATTTAAAATTTACAAAAATACCAATTTTTGTTTTAATATTATTGTGCTCATCGTGCCTACTCTATGAACCAATGCCTCGCGATTGGAATTGGGGAGCTAAACCACGACCTCTTACGGGTATTAAAAATTTTCCCTCTACTAAAACTGATTATGGCAAAGGCTTTAAAGATGGATGTAGTTCGGCTTGGCGAGCTGTAACCAAGGGTTTATCTTCAGATTTAGAAACGAGAATAGATTTTAAAAGAATGAAAAAAACTGCAGACTACACAAACGGTTGGTTCGATGGTCTAGAGCAATGCACTTATATCATTGATTGGGATGTACCATAATATGAATTTAAAAATTTTTCATAACACAAAATTACTTGTTACCTTTATAACTATTTTGCTGAGTTTTTCATGCCGAATGCCAGATAATTTTGGCTTTTACCAACCGATTACAATGGATTTAAGAGTTCCTGACGGACCCCCAGAATTCAAAGCTGGATGGCATGCGGGATGCAAAAGTGCCCTCGCCAATCGCAACTTTGCTAACTCTTTTGTTTATCAAGAAAATTATGGTTCACACTTTGGAACTGGCGTATATCAACACGATACGGCTTTCCAAACTGGTTGGCGTATGGCTTTTTTTTCATGCGTAGCTCACACCTCAACTTTTGTTTCTTTCAATTCAATGCAACATGGACCTTTATCAAAATGAGTAAAATATTTTTTAAAAAATCCATTATTTTTTTGATTTTTTTTCTAATACTCCCCAGTTGCTCAAGTAAAGTTCAAAAATATTTGCCAGCTTTAGCTGATCGAGATGCTAAAAAGGAACTTGAAGATACCTCTAGTGAATATCGCCTAGGATGGCAAGATGGTTGCGAGACCGGAATTTCCGATGGATCGAATACTTTTTATAAAATGTTCTATCGCAATAACAAAGTTGATGGTTATTTAGTTTCCAATTCACCTGATTATCGTGATGCGTGGGATTTAGCCTTTTGGTATTGTTTTCGAAACACTTATATCAGGCAAAAATCATCGATGTGGAGCTCAATCATGAAAGGTTTTCGTTAATGAAAAAAATTTTTTTGATAATTTTTTTTACAATAATCACCTCATGCAAATGGATTCCCGATTCTGGCACGCCATTTTTTTCAATGATGAATATCAAAGTTCCTCCCGGAACGCCAACTTTTCAAAAAGGTTTTAGAGATGGCTGTGAAAACATTGTCTACGCTCGTGGTAACCCACTATACCGAGCCAAATATAAAGGTTTTCGCTTTGATCCTAAAATGATTGGCAACTCTGAATATCGCTTCGGACACTCACGCGGTCAAACGTTTTGCTTTATGCATGTTATTGCAAACGTTCACTCTTCGGCGGATAATTATTTAAATTACTATGATCCAACCATGATGGCACAAAATTATAACACAACAGGCGATGGTTTATTTGATGGGGTATTTAGTCAAAGCCTAACAACTCCCGACAATGGGGTTAACGGAATTTTTGATATTTTGCAAAAGGGCGGTGGCGGAACAACTGGTTCGGCGTTCTCAAGTAATCCATTTTGGGCAGGTGGTTCAGTTGGGCAATTTTTTGGACAAGGCTATTCAGGTTCATATTATGGGCAATAAATCAAACTTAACAAATCTAAAAAAACTAATTTTTTTACTGATATTATTCAATCTATGCGCTTGCAGTAAATATTGGTATAAACCAATGGGTTGGGTATTTAAGAATATTCCAAAAGATGGCACTCCGGGTTATAAACTAGGTTGGATTCACGGCTGTGAATCAGGTCTTGGGACGCAATTTGGGGGGGCAATTTATCAATCATTTTACACTTGGAAACGCGACCCGGATATCGCTTTATCAAATCCGGACTACAACAAAATTCGCAAAAGATATAAAAAAGAACTAAAAGACATAAATTGGAATAATATCGCCGAGATAAAAAAGAATTTAAATGACTACAATACTGTTTTTTGGTTGGGTCATTATTTTTGCAGACAAACTGTTCTTGGCACCCTTCAAACCGCCGACATGGCTCCACCAGTTGCCGATGAAGAGCGATATAACCCTATGGCGCACAGCTTAGGTAACATTTTCAAAATGACAGGTAAAGGCGACACCAGAATTGGCACGGGGTTGTGGTAAAATTTAAAGCGACTTTGCAATTAAGTCGACGATAAAATCGACACCCAAATCGCCCTTAATGCGCATTTTAGCAATATCATCTTGCTCAATAAATTCATCTTTCATAAACAGCGAACGAAACTTACATTTACCTTCATCGAGAAAAGAAGAATTATGCAAAAAATTGCCCACCAAACTACCAAAACCGCCAATTACGCCTTCTTCGATAGTAATAAATAATTGGTGAGTTTTGACTAAATTTAATACCAACTCTTCATCAAAAGGTTTGGCAAATCTAGCATCAACAATGGTTATTTCTAAATTATGTTGTTGCTTCAAAATTTTATCGGCCTCAATAACATTTTCTAAGATAGTACCAAGAGCCATAACCGCAACTTTTGAGCCATTTTGCAAAATTTTTGCTTTACCAATTTCCAGAATTTCATTGTCATTAAAATCAATATCGCAATTGGCCTCAGCTCTTGGAAATCTGAAGGCACTCGGGCAATAATCAATGTTTTGCGCGGTGTTTATCATTTTAACTAATTCTTGACCATTTGAAGGTGCCATAACCACGAAATTGGGAATATTAACCAAATAAGCTAAATCAAACGAACCCGCATGAGTCGGGCCATCAGCTCCAACAAAACCCGCTCTGTCAATCGCAAATCTGACTGGCAATTTTTGTAAAGCTACGTCATGAATTATTTGGTCATAAGCTCTTTGCAAAAAAGTTGAATAGATTGCACAAAAAGGTTTCATACCTTCTGAAGCAAGGCCTGCCGAAAAAGTGACCGCATGTTGCTCAGCAATACCGACATCAAAAATACGCGAAGGATAGTCTTTGGCAAAGACATCAAGCCCTGTGCCACTTGGCATCGCTGCGGTGATGGCTAAAATTTTATCATCAATGCTGGCTTTTTTGGCTAATTTAGTGCCAAAAATTTTTGAAAAAGTTAAAAATTGTGACGAGGATTTTTGTTGAATTCCAGTTGAAGGATCAAAACTTGAAACCGCATGAAGTTTGTCGCTACTTTGCATTTTATCAGTCAAACCCTTGCCTTTTTGAGTAACGCAATGAATCAAGATTGGATCGGAAGATTTATCAGCTCGAATATTTTGTAGAATTGGAATCAAAATATCTAAATTATGCCCATCAATTGGGCCAATATAATAAAATCCGAGCTCTTCAAAAATATTGCCTCCCATCCACCATTCCTTAATGGACTTTTCAAATTTGCGCGGATATTTGCCAACTTGTTGCGGGAGTTTTTCTATAAATTTTTTAGAAATATCGCGAATTTTTAAATAAGATTTTGAAGAAACAATTCGTGATAAATAGTGCGACATCGCACCAGTGGGTGGTGCAATCGACATATCATTGTCGTTTAAAATCACAATTAGGCGATTATCATTAAAATATTCAGCTTCCAAAGCTCCCGCATTATTTAGGGCTTCAAACGCCATGCCCGCTGACATCGCGCCATCTCCAATTACTGCAATAACATGCGATTTTTCTTGTTTAAATTTTTTGGCAACCGAAATACCAAGACCCGCTGAAATTGAAGTGGAGCTGTGTCCAGCTCCGAACGGGTCATATTCGCTTTCTTCGCGACGAGTAAAGCCAGCCAAGCCGTTAGGTTTTCTGATGGTGTGCATTTTATGGCGTCGACCCGTTAAGATTTTGTGAGGATAAGCTTGGTGACCAACATCCCAAATTAATTTGTCAAAGGGAGTATCGAAAACATAATGTAATGCGCAAGTAAGCTCAACAACGCCAAGCCCAGCACCCAAATGACCACCGGTTTTAGCAACATTAGCAATGGTTTCTTGCCTTAATTCGTCAGAAATTTGTTTAATTTCATCGATAGAAAATTGTTTTAAGTCAGAAGGAAAATTAACTTTATCAAGAAGCGGAGTAGTTGATTTTGCTCGATTGGTCATTTATAAAAATATTTTAAATTTATTTTGTAAAAGATAATTGCTTGGCCTAAAGTTCGCTAACATCAGTCATTCTAAAATCAAACTTAGGCATTAAATATCAATGAGTTTTATGTTCATTTATGCATAAAACTAGCACTAAATTTTAGTCGCGCTTTATCAAAATCACAAGTGAGCAAATGTTTCAAAATCTTAAAAATTTACTTTTTATTCGTGAAACTAAATTTATTTATCTAAGTTTTTTTTTGTTTGCCAGCGCAGTTGGAATTAATCTCGTAACCTTTCCATCAATTCTCAAACAAAACAATGTTAATCCCTCCGAAATTGGACTAGCCTTTGGTGCCGAAATTCTTGGAATCGCCATTATGTCATTTTATTTGAGTAAATTTGTTGCAAAATTTGGCCTTCTAAAATCCGTGCGCATCGCTTCTATATTATACTCCATAATCACTTTAGTAATTTATTTCTATTATAGTTTTCTAGCTTGGTTAATATTAGTTTTTATTCTTGGTTGCGGGTGGTTAATATTTGCAATCACTAGAGTTTCATGGCTTAATACGTTTTTAAAAAATGACGAAAGGGGATTGGGTTTAGGGATTTTTAGCGCCCTTATTTCAGCTGGGGTTGCATGCGGTCCATTAATCGTAAATATTTCGGGAGCCAATAATTACAACAGTTTTATAATTTCGGCACTTTTGGTGCAATGCGCCTCGATATGTCTAAATCCTCTCAAAAAATACAACCCACCAATTATTAGTGCCGATAGAATTTCATTAATTAAATTTTATAAAAAAAACCCCAATAGTTTTTATAGTCGGTTTTTTCAAGATTTCATATCCTACATAATCTTAGGTTTGTCAGTAGTTTTTGGAAGCTCAATTGGTTTTAGCAACGAAACTTCTGGCCTACTTATCACTGCCTATATGGCCAGTGGTTTTTTTGATATTGTTGTTGGATTAATGCTTAAAAAAATTCCTGCCAAAAAATTGATTAATATTGGTTATATTGGGTGCCTATATTGTTTTTTAGTAATTAGTCTTTACCAAAAATCATTAAGCTTTTTGATGTTATTTTTCTTCATTTTTGGCTTGTTTATTGCTTGTATTTACGTTTCGGTTTTCAAAATGATGAACGAAGATTATCCAGAAAATCAATTGGTCCCCGCTAACTCCACCTTTCAATTAATTGGCACTCTTGGCTCAATTTCGGGAACCATAATTGGTGGATTGATGATTAATTTTTTTGGACCACAAGGCTTTCCAATCGCCATTTGCTTCGGTTGTCTATTCTATTTAACTTTTTTAGTAATTTATGAAAAAACTCGCTAAAAATAATTCTAAAAATAAAAAATCTCATCGGATTAGACTTGGGGTTAATATCGACCATATTGCTACAATTCGTAATGCTCGAGGTGGTATGCATCCAGACCCAATTACGGGTGCAATTTTAGCGCAAAAAAGTGGCGCCGATGGCATTACAATTCACTTACGCGAAGATCGTCGACACATTCGTGACGAAGATTTAATTAATTTAAAAAAACACATTAAATTACCAATCAATCTGGAGATGGCGTGCACAACTGAAATGCTAAAAATTGCAATTAAAACCAAACCCCATGCGGTGTGTATCGTCCCCGAAAAACGCCAAGAAATCACCACCGAGGGCGGATTAGATTTAATGAAAAATTATGACAAAATTCACAATTGCATCACTCAACTCAAAAAAAATAAAATTCGCATTTCACTTTTTATTGATGCAAATATCGAGCAAATTCAAATGGCTCATCGACTTAAGGCTGATATAATTGAGATTCACACTGGCGAATTTTGTCAACTTAAGGGCTCAAAGCAACTTCAAGAATTTAATAAGATCAAAAAATGTGCAGAACTAGCATCGAGCTTAGGTTTAGAGTGCCACGCCGGACATGGATTAAATTACGAAACTGCTAAAAAAATTGCAAAAATTTCTCAAATTAAAGAGTTAAATATAGGGCATTTTATAATTGGAGAGGCGATATTTGATGGGCTTTCAAAGGTAATTAAAAAAATGCAAAAAATGTTAAGATAGCCTTAAATTTTATCTAATTTTCAACGATGTTAAAAAAATATTAATCTATTTTTAGGTTTTTTATACTCCGCCAATTTGGCAATAATTCGTCCATTTTTGCATAAAATTTTTGACCGTGATTTTGCACAAAAAAATGGGCAATTTCATGAACGATCACATATTCAATAAAATCAATTTTATAATGAATTAAGCTCAAACTTAGCCAAATTCTTTTATGGCGCGGATTACAGCTTCCGTAGCGAGTTCGCATCTTTTTAATGCCTAAAAATTCAACTTTAACTTGAGCAATTTTTTGCCATTTTTCAAGAAACTGAAATGCAATTTCTGATAATTTATCACGAAAAAATTTTTCCAATATTTTGTTTTTATTTAATTCATCGCACTTGTCACAATTTATTAAAAATATTGAACCAACCAACTCTTCATAAGAATTTTTAAATTGATCAAACTCGATTTCAACTCTTGGTTTTGTTGAATCGGACTTTAATTCAAGATGATAATTTTTTCCCAAATATCTAATTATTTTGCCTTGAAGATTGGAGTTGGATAAATTTTTTTGCAGAATTTTTTGGCGATTTTGATGAATCCATGACAATTTTTGATTCACAAAATTGCGAATTATTGGCGAATTAGTTTTAAGTGGAGCGCAAATCTTAATGCTAGCATCACGAGAGCTAATTTTTAAATAAATTCGATTAATTTTTTTGTAATCAATTTGAATGCTGAGGCCTTCAATCTCAATAATTTCTGAATTATAAATTTTGCGTTTAAAGGTACTTCTGGTCAATTTTTTTATAATTTTAACTTTAAGGTCAAAGCCTTAGGATTCATCGTCGGATGATATTTCAAAATCGATGGGGATTTTTTTGTCAGACTTTAAACCTAAATTTTTTAACTTCTCCGCCTGCGATAATAGGTTTCCATTGCCTTCACGGAGTTGCCTTACTGCGTTGTCATATGAATCTTTTGAAGCATCAAGTTTTCTGCCAATTTCAAGCAAAGATTCAGTAAAGCTCACAAATTTGCTATATAATTTTTCACCACGATTGACAATCGCCATGGCATTTTTGCTTTGCATTTCGCGCTTCCATAAGTCATCGATAATTTTAAGGCAAGCAATCAAGTTAGTCGGACTTACCAATAAAATTCTTTTACTGTAGGCAAAGGCCCATAAATTTTTATCCGATTGAATTGCCAATAAATATGCGGGCTCGACAGGCATAAACATTATGGTAAAATCAAGAGATCTTTCCAGTTCATCATATTTTTTTTCCGCCAAATTATCGATATGATTTTTGACCGATTTTAAATGATCATCGAGATATTTTTGTGATTCTATCTCATTAGTTGATTCACAGAATTTATTATAGGCGTTGAGAGATACCTTAGAGTCTGTAACAATTAAACGGTTGTCGGGTAAATGAATTTGAAAATCGGGTCGTAAATTTTTCCCCTCATCATTATTAAATGATTTTTCTTTAAAATAATGAATATCTCTTTGAAGACCAGAATGTTGAAGAATGGTTTCGAGAACCATTTCACCCCAATTACCTTGTTTCTTGGAATTGCCCTTAAGAGCACTTGCCAAATTATTGGCCTCGCTAGAAACTTTGTTAGTTTGTTCAAAAAGCGACTTGATTTGCTCTTGCAAAACTAGTCGCTCTTTCGAATCTTTGTCATAAGTATCGGCAACTTGCTTTTTAAAGTTATTGATATTTTGACCAAGAGGCTCAAGTATTTGCAAGATATTTAATTTGTTAATTTCAGTAAATTTTTCAGATTTTTCCTGTAAAATTTTATTGGCTAAATTTTCGAAATTTAGTTGAAAAGTTTTTTGCAAATCTTCGACTTCTTTTTTCTGATTATCGATTTTCTCATGAAGATATTTGCTTTTTGACTCAAGTTGCCCATTGATCAAACCCAAATTTTGACATTTATCGAGCAAAGCGTGGTTTTTTTCTTCGAATTCGACGAGTTTTTTTGAGGTATTTTGTAAATTTTGTTGCGAACTCACTAAAAAGGCCTGAACCTCAGCCAAAGTTTTTTCGAGATTGTCTTTTTTTTCAGAAATTTCGGTGATGATGTTTTGATATTTTTGGCATTCGTTATTTTTGGCGGATAATTTTTCGAGATTAATGGAAATTTCAATATTCTTGTGACCAATTTCTTGTTTCAAAACCTCAAATTGTCCATGGGTTTGACGATTTTGTTTAAGAATGTAAACCATTCCGCTAATTAGAAGAATATTAACAAAGAGAGAAAGTATCAGAAACATAATTTACATATTTTTAAAACTGGCACGAAAGTAGGAATAACCAGTGACTACAGTTAAAATTGCGGCCATACAGTATAAAATTTTTGCCAAAACACTAATTAACGAGATTAATAGATATTTTATTTCAACCTCGATATACCCCCCAAACCATTGGTAAAGAACATATGCTGACCCGTTTTCACCAAGCAACAACCCCCCTATTCCAAACATTTGCACCGCTGTTTTATATTTGGCCAAAATACTCACCGGTACTCTAACATTCACTTCTGCTAAATATTCTCTAAGGCCTGAAACCAAAACCTCGCGAGCAATAATTATGAGGCCAGGAAATAAAATCCACGGATTAGTTGGATTAAATTTTATAAGCATAACAATCGTAATAATAACCAATAGTTTATCAGCAATTGGATCGAGACAGCGCCCAAAATTTGATTGAACTCGCATTGAGCGCGCCAAATAACCATCAAAATAGTCTGTGATCGCGGCCATTCCAAACAAAAAAGCTGTTATAACATTTGAAAGCATGCCAGGAATATAAAAGGCTCCGATAAGAAGTGGGATTAGAATAATCCGCAATAATGTGAGAAAATTAGGAATTTGATTCATTAAGATTTATGAAATTAGCGATATTAAAAGTGTGAGAGAAGATTTTTTAAATAAAATTATTATGATTTCTATAAACTTTTTTTATCTATAATAATTTTATCAATTTTCATTTTTGCCTCATTAAGCCTTGAATTACAGTGCTCTTTAAGAGCGTTTCCTTCTTCATAAAGTTCAATCATTTGTTCAAGGTTGATTTTTTGCGATGATAAAATTTGTGCAACCTCTTCAAGCCGAGAGATAGCTTCCTCAAAAGACATTTTAGAAATCTTTTTTAAATTATTTTTTTCAATTTGTACGTTGGTCATATATTTTTATTCTTTCTCAAATAAGGGTAACGCTTCACCAATTTTATCAGTGAGTCGAATTGGATATTGATCCGAAAAGCACGCATCGCAATATTGCGGAGAATTGTTGTTGCGGTTAGTTTGATTTATGGCTTGATATAAACCATCCATTGATAAGTATCCTAAATAATCGGCGCCAATCATTTGGCGAATTTCTTCGACCGACATTTTTGATGCAATCAAAGCATCTTTTTCTGGGGTATCGACGCCATAAAAACATGGTGCAATCGTTGGGGGCGAAGCGATTAGCATGTATATTTCTTTAGCGCCAGCCTCGCGAATCATTTGAACAATTTTTTTTGAAGTAGTGCCTCGCACGATGCTATCATCAATCAAAATCACTTTTTTATCTTTAATAATCGATAAATTTGCATTGTGTTTTAGCTTGACCCCAAAATGACGGATTTTATCGGTTGGCTCGATGAAAGTTCTACCAACATAGTGATTGCGAATAATGCCAAGTTCAAAAGGAATTTGCGATTGCCACGCATATCCAATAGAGGCTGGAACTCCAGAATCAGGCACCGGAACCACCACATCGGCATCAAGTTTAATTTCTTTGGCCAATTGAATGCCAATATTTTTGCGCATTTCATATACATGTTTACCCTCAATAAAGCTGTCGGGTCTTGCAAAATAAACATATTCAAAAATACAAAATTTTGGAGGTTTTGGTAAAAATGGTTTTGAAGATTTCACGCCATTTTTATCAATTACAATCATTTCACCATGTTCAATATCGCGAATAAATTTGGCACCAATTATGTCGAAAGCGCAAGTTTCTGAGGCTACAACATAAGAATCTCCTAAAATTCCTAGGCTTAAAGGACGAACTCCGTAAGGGTCGCGCAAGGCAATAATGCCGTCTTTATGAATCAAAACCAATGAGCAAGCGCCTTCAACTTGTGAAGTGGCGTCGATAATTTTTTCTTCGAGGGTATTTTTTTGACTTTTGGCGATCAAATGAATTATGACCTCCGTATCCATGGTTGATTGAAAAATCGAACCTTCATTTATTAAGCGCTTTCTTAGAGTAGAAGCATTGGTAAGATTGCCGTTGTGAGCTAGAGCCAAAAAGCCCATACTTAATTCGGCGTAAATTGGCTGATAATTCCGTGCATTCTTTTTGCCGGCGGTAGAGTACCTAACATGACCAATCGCAGAATTTCCTTCGAGTTTTTTGATTATTTTGCGCGAGGTAAAATTATCCGCTATCAAGCCATCGGCAAAATGAAAATTTGCTAACCCATTATTCATCGAAACTATCCCCCCCGCCTCTTGCCCACGATGCTGTAAAGCATGTAGCCCAAGCGCAGTATTGATTGAAGCATCTTGTGAGCCAAAAATAGCAAAAATACCGCATTCTTCGTGAAATTTATCAAACATAGATTGTTTTATTACTTGGTTTTTATGAATCGCATTGATTGGAATTTGGAGAAAATTGTAAATATCAAATAAATCATATCAATTAAAACTTATCGCACTTCGTCATAGTTATTTCGCGACATAAGATATTTGTATACAATCATATTTTCGATAATTCTTTGAACATAATTCCGAGTTTCGGAATAGGTAATGAGCTCAATCCAATCAACAATTTTATCTTGATCTGATTGCTTTCTTGGATCATAAAATTCATTTATCCAACGTTTAGTAGCATTAGGCCCCGCATTATATGAAGCAATCGCCAACATTTCTGAACCCTCAAACTCATCAATAAGTTTTTTAATATAAAATGACCCTAAGCGAATATTATATTTTATATCGCGAGTGAGTTTTTTTTGGTCAAAACTGACGCCTAATTCTTTGGCAACCAACTTTGCAGTTCCCGGCATTAATTGCATATAACCTAAGGCCCCAACTTTACTTATTGCAGTAGGGGCAAAACCGCTTTCTTGCTTAATAATTGCATGAACCAAAGGAGCATATTCATCATTCATAACTTCGCGAATAATTTGAAATTTTTCACGCACAAAAAAAACATTTTTCTTAGAAGCTACTCGCGAAATTTTGGCGTCAAGTTGTTTATCCCCGATCTCATTGATTATTTTCATGATAACGGCAATTTGCCCCTCCGTAGGAGAATTATTGACAAGCCACTCGAATATTTTAGAAGCATTTTCGCGATCACCAGATACCGCCAAAATATAGGCGATTTGAGCTCCGCGAGACTCGGAAATTTTTAAAATATCACGACCGGTAATTTCAGGACTTTTTGGTAAAATTATATCCTTCTCTGATCCAAGTGGGTCAAGAATCTTGTGTTTATGGATCGATAATTGACCATAGAAGAAAATTGGATAATTCGTACCCTCTTTGTATGTCGCAATAGCTTTAGATTTTTGATTCATAGCTTCATAACACATAGCTTCCCAATATATCGCTCTTGAGACCGTGACCGGCTGAAAAACATTGGAACGCATTTTTTTGAAGTGAGTTAAGGCATCTTTTGGCTCATCTAAAAACCTCAGAGCAATCCAACCGGCGGTCCATTCGGCCTCCCAAAAATCAGGAGAAGTTGTTGGAAGATTATGCCTTGAAATAACTTGGTAAGCTTTTTTGTATTTGCCTTGCTTTAAGAGTTCTCGACCAAACAACCTCTTAAATGGCCACCATTTATCGTTATATTTAAAACTTTCGGGTGTTTCGATTAAAATTTCAATCACATCATCAAAATTGTCGCGGGATTTGTTCCAGATTAATCTTTTAAAAGTAAGTAACTCGTTAGATCTTAGTTTTCTAGGAATCTCAAGAAGTAAGCTATCGATATATCGAGGTGAATCATCAAATTTTAAGATGGTTTCAAATAATATTTTATAATCATTGCCAACAAAATTAAGAATTCTAAGCGCTTCAGATTTTTTACCCTCCCATAACAATCTCTCGATGCGTTGGGCGTGGTCATTTTCGGTAAGAATATTGCGATATTTATCTAAAAATTGAAGCTCGGAATCATCAGTAAAATTTTCTTTAATCCAAATTTTGGCAATTTCCGATTGAATAACTTTGCTTTTGGAATCTCTGATCTCAATGTCATCTTTTTGAGAAGCGACTTGCATAATTTTTGATTCGATCACAAATATCTTTGATTCAGTAGTCAGGGCTGGATTGGTATTGAAATATATCTCCGATAAATTGTAGCTAATATTTTTGTCAATCGCCACTTTCTCAACGTTTTTTCTGAGCTCATTAATGTTTGGAAAGAACGGATTATCCATAACAAAAGTCGAAATATCACTAAAAGAAGTTTTTTTCGGATCAATTTTGTTGCTATATTTGTTCCACAAGATCAGGTCAATCAAGGCATCTGAGAGCGATTTATCTTGATTATTGGTATTATTTTTGAGTTGTTTAGCCAAAATCAACGCCTCATCAAAATTCTTTTTAGCTAATAACTGATTTATATTCTCTAGAATAGCAATGTCGCTGGTTGTAAATTTTTTCCATAATTTTTCTGAAATAAAATCTGATTTTGATTGAGATTTTTTAGATTTAGCTTCATCAGATTTAGTTTCTTGATCTTGAGTGAATTTAGAGTTTAGGTTATTGTCTTGGCTAGAATTTTTGTTAAACTCTTGTTTTAGCGAATTTGGCGACGAGTCAGATTCTTTTTCGCCAACATAATCTAAAGAAGTTTTCTGATTTTTTTGATCCGCCTCAACTGGTAATAAAAACTTTGTTTTGGGTGTTTGTTCGCTAGATTTTAAAATTGATTTTTTTGATGAATGAGCGGAATTTTGTTTTTTTTGCGCATATTTATTTTTGGCGCGCATATCCAAAACAAGATTATCAGTTTTTTTAACAGAATTTTTGTGGCTATTAGATGCGGATTTTAGATCGGATTTAGAAGAAGTATTTTTAGAATTTTCTTTAGAGTTTTTTGGGGTTTTATTATTTGATTTTGATTTTGTGATAAGCGTGGATTTTTCAGAATTTTGTTTAATTTTTTCTTTGGAATTATTTTTGTTAATGGTTTTGATATTATCGATTTTATTATCAACTTCTTTGGCTTCGGAATTAACAACAAAAGCACTTGCGACAAAAAATATTGTTATGATTTTAGCAATAAAATTAATGCTTCTAAAGTTAGTGTAATTTTTTTTTGAGAATTTTTTTGAGAACATTTAAAGAAATTTAGGGAAATATATTTTTGTAAGAATTATTGTTAGTTTTATTTAAAAACTCAAACTAAAAAATTTATAAAGTTTGGCTTGCTTTAAAGCAAAAGCAAAATTATTATCGCGACCAAAAAACATGAGAGCCATCAACAATTTTCTAATCAAATTTAACTCAAAAAAAATTGGAACTGACGAATTCGGAAACCAATATTTTGAAAAAAAATCCGGCAAAAGATTTGTTATTTATAATGGTATCGCTGAGCCAACCAAAATTCCTTCTGAATGGCACGTTTGGATCCACTATTTGACCAATCAGGCTCCAGTTCAAATTAACACCAACAAATATTCTTGGCAAAAAATCCATATTCCTAACTTAACTGGCACTAAAAACGCCTATTCACCCGAAAAAACCAATTTGAACAAAACTTACCTCCACTACGAACCGTGGGAAGCAAACTAATTAAATTAAAAATGAACAAAATACATAACTTCTTTGATTTTTTGGTTGGAACTATTGTCTTGGTTGTAGCCATTACATTTCTCGTAATTTCATTTAAAAGTTCTAAAATTTCATCGGATAATGGCTACAAAATTTTAGCCAAATTTGATAACGCCGACGGCATAAATATTGGAAGCGATATTAAAATTTCAGGGGTTAAAATTGGCACCATTGCCGAGCAAAATCTTGACTCTGATTCTTTTCAAGCGGTTTTAAAATTTAACATTTATAATCATATCAAAATTCCTAGCGACTCCTCAGCCAAAATAGTATCCGAAGGTTTATTGGGCTCGAAATATATCGCTATAACTCCCGGTGGAAATGATGAATTTCTCAAAGAAGGTCAGGAAATTAACTTCACTCAATCTTCAATAAACTTTGAAGAACTTCTCGGAAAATTTATTTTCAATGGCAAAGATAATAATGAAAAAAAATAGTTTTTTTGCGTTTTGTTTTACAATTTTGTTAGCAATTTCAACCAGAGTTGATGCTCAAAAAATCAATTCAAGCCCTTCAAACCCAAATACAAAACCCGAATCTATTACTCAAACAAATACTCTAAATCTCGAAGAAGATGACAATAATGACTCCTCCAGATTCAGCAATTACGCAATTGTTCAAGCACTTAACAAAACCACCGCCAAAACTTCAATTCTTGAATTAAAAGTCGGCGAAAAATTCATTTTTGGTTCGATAAAAATTATACCTCACAGATGCTGGCAATCCCCACTTGATCAAAAACCTGAAAACAAAATTTTACTCGAAATATTTGAATCCAAAACCGATTCAGATGACAAAATCGTTGAAAAACGCATTTTTTATGGCTGGATGTTTTCTTCAAGCCCATCAATTTCAGGGCTCGAACACCCAATCTACGACATTATAGCCATAAATTGTAAATTTAAATAAATCTCTCAATGATCAAAATTGCGCCATCGATTCTTTCCGCCAATTTCGCCAAACTAGGCGACGAAATTCTCGAACTCGGAAAGTCCGGCGCGGATTATGTTCATATCGATGTGATGGATGGAAGTTTTGTACCCAACATTACTTTGGGCAACGAAATTATTAAATCACTTAGACCGATTTCAAAATTGCCTTTCGATGTTCACTTAATGATAAACAACCCCGACCTTCACATTAAGGCTTTTGCCGAAGCCGGCGCCGACATTATCACCATTCACTGCGAAGCCTCGACACACCTCGATAGAAGCGTCGAGCTCATAAAATCTTTTAACAAAAAAGTTGGGATATCCTTGGTACCCTCAACTCACGAAAATTGCTTGGATTATGTTTTAGAAAAAGTCGATTTAGTTTTGGTGATGACTGTTAATCCAGGTTTTGGCGGGCAAAAATTTTTAACTTCACAGCTTAAAAAAATTGAAAATATTCGTCAAAAAATTGAAAAGCTTGGCAAAAAAATTGAACTTGAAGTCGATGGCGGAATCAATGCCGAGACAGCTAAAATAGCCGTCAATGCCGGCGCCGATGTTTTGGTGTCGGGATCGTATATTTTTTCAAACCAATCTTACCGCAACGCTATTAATTCTTTAAAAAACTTTTAATTCAATTGTAAATAATTCTTATTCTTAAAGCATCCGTAGCTCAACTGGATAGAGTGTTGCTTTCCGAAGGCAAAGGTTGCGGGTTCAAATCCCACCGGATGCACCAAAACACCATTATTACTAAGTGGTAATAAATTTATAGTTTTGATTTTAAAACTAGATTCAAAAAAAATCGTGGCGACTAAATGATTTTATGCATCATCGGATACTTGTTCGACGGCTTCAACCTCTGGAATATAATGTTTGAGCATATTCTCAATGCCACTTTTTAAGGTGACAGTTGAACTTGGACATCCCGAACAAGAGCCTTTCAAAACTAGATAAACAATTCCATCTTCAAATGAATGAAAAATTATATCGCCACCATCCATTGCAACGGCTGGTCGCACCTTTATTTCAATTAACTCTTTAATTTGTTTGACGATTTCAGAATCGTCAGAATTGACAGCATTTTTAGAAATTTCTGATGCCTTCACTTCAAACATAATTGGTTTTTTACTAATAAAAAAATCCATGATAATGGCTTGGATTTCAGGTGTTAAATATTGCCACGAAGCGTTGCCCGACTTGGTTATGGTAATAAAATCATGACCAAAAAAAACCGCCTCAATACCATCAATGGCAAATAATTGCATCGCAAGAGGCGATTGTGTAGAGGCTTGTTTTTGATTTTTAAATTCGGCTGTGGAGTTAGATAAAACCTCATTACCATCGGGAATAAATTTTAGAGTTGCCGGATTGGGAGTTTCTTCAGTTTGAATGAACATAAATAAATTAAGTTAAAATTATTTGATCCACCAACTATCGAGTGAAAGCGAATATTTGGGCGGATTTTTAGGAAATTCAAAAATATTGCGATATAAAATGCGATGCTTGTTGTTATGCCATTGCGGGATAAGATAATAGTTTTCCAATAAGTGCTTATCAAGCTTTTTACATAAAATTTTTAACGCATTTTTAGTTTTAGCGCTGGCAATTTTTTCAACTAAATCGTCAACTAATTTATCGTTTAAACCGCTGAGATTAGCGGAACCTTTGATATTTTTTTGCGATGAATGAAAATAAGCAAAAAGCTCCGAACCCGGAACTATGCTTTGAGGAATAACGCCCACAATCACATCGAAATCAAAGTTATTAACGCGGGTTTGGAATTGATTTTCATCGACAAAACGCATTTTAGCTTTAATACCGAGTTTTTTTAAATTTTTTATGAATGGCGCAATCACCATTTCAAAAGCTTTTTGATCAATTAAAAATTCAATCTCGACTGGCTTAGAATCATGTGGGCTAATTAGTTGATTATCAATAATTTTATAACCCGCCGAAAGTAAATCACTTTGTGCCTTGATGATGTTTTGACGATTAAATCCATCGCCGTTGGTGAGCGGAAGTAAAAAATCTTTGTAGCCGTAATCGGAGTTTGTGAAATAACTTTGATTGCGAGTGTAAGAGCCATAAAAAATATGTTCTCGAAGCCACTCAAAATCAAAAACTTGAGTTAAAGCCTTGCGAAGAGCGATGTCTTGGAACTTATTTTGGCGTAAATTAAGAACAAAAACTTGAGTTGGTGCCGGCATTTGATGCTCAATTTCGCGCTTGATAATTTCGCCATTTTCAACGGCTTTAATGTTGTACATATTTGCCCAATTGCGAGCAATGTTTTCAACTCGAATATCATATTTTTGAGCCTTAAAAGCCTCAACCAAAACATTATTATCGCGATAATAATCGTAAATAATTTTATCGAAATTATGGCGTCCGCGATTTATCGGCAAATTTGCACCCCAATAATTTTTAACTCTTTCAAAAACGATTGTGCGATTAGCAACAAATTCTTTAATTTTATATGGACCCGAACCCAAGGGAATATTGAGTGAAGACTTGGAAAAATCATTGAGAGCGTAAAAGTGCTTTGGCAAAATTGGCAATGACGCAACCAAAAGTGGTAAGTTGCGATTGCGATTATTTTTAAAATTAAAACGCACCGAATATTTGCCGATTTTTTCGACATTCTCGACATCACGAAGAGACATTTTGTAAGAAGGATGACCTTCAGAAATTAATTTATTGAAAGTAAAAATTACATCATCCGCGGTCGCATTAAAGCCATCATGAAAATATACATTGCGACGCAAAATAAAATCCATTTTAAGGCGATCATTCGAGATTTTAATTCCGTCGGACACAACTCCATATCTTGAGCCCATTTCATCATCGACACTTTCGGCCAAATTATCGTAAATTAACGACAAACCTTGAGCAGGGATGCCTTTGAGAATAAAATTATTGAGCGAATTAAAACCCCCCTCAACTCCATATCGAATTTCACCACCCTTTGGAGCATTTGGATTGACATAATCAAGGGCTTGAAAGTTTTTGGGATATTTTAAGTCGCCAAAAAGTGAAATTCCGTGGCTATAACCATTGATAGATTTATGTTGCAAAAGCTCCGTGGCGTGTGCTAAATTCGCCAAAATTATATTCACCAAAAAAAGGTTGCACCAAATAAAAATTTTCCAAAACATCGAATAACACAAAAGATTTTTAGGATTTATAAAATTAGCAACGAGCTTTTGATTTAACATTATCAAGTGTTTTAAGAGATTCTAAAACTTTTTTTGAAAAAACTTTTGAAGACGAAATTTAATCATGATTTTAATTCGCAACTTAAATCAAATCAATCAACAATTACCGAAAATAGCTCTTACAATAGGCAATTTTGATGGCGTCCATTTGGCTCACCAAAAAATCATAAATTTTACACAACAAATTGCTAAATCGAAAAATATAAAATCAGCAATTTTAAGTTTTGAACCGCACCCAATCTCATTTCTAAATCAACAAAATCAGAATTTTAATCATAATTTTAGGATCACCAATCTGGCTCAAAAACTTAAACTTCTCAAAAGCCATAATTTTGATTATGTCGTAATTATTCCGTTCAATAATTACCTATCTTCGCTTGATGCTAATTTTTTCGTTGAAGAGGTTTTAATTAAAAAACTCAATGTTGACTCGCTTGTAGTTGGTTACGACTTCACTTTTGGAAAAAATCGTGAAGGAAATTTTAAAACTCTTGAGCAATATAATTTTGAACTTCATGAAATTAATCCAATCAAATCCAACAACATCAACACCGATCCAACAATTTCTTCATCACTCGCAAGAAAATATATTCATTTAGGCGAAGTTAAAATTTTACCACAAATTCTTGGCCGAAATTTTCAAGTTGACGGTTTGGTAATAGAGGGCAACAAATTGGCGCAAAAACTGGGTTTTAATACTGCAAATTTTATTACTCGACACAATTTAATCCGCCCCAAATTTGGGGTTTACAAAACCCGAACTTTTATCCACAAATTCAAACAATATTTTGACTCTATCACTAATTTTGGCATGCGACCAACCATTAAAAATCTTGGTTTTGAACCAATTTTAGCTCCAATTTATGAAACTCATATTTTAAATTTTTCACAAAATATTTATAACCACAAAATTTCAGTTGAATTTCTTGATTTTTTGCGTGATGAAAAAAAATTTTCATCCGTCGAAGAATTGCAAAATCAAATTAAAATTGATTTGAATTTGTGTTCATCAAAATCCTAAAATTCCAAGCCTAATAGCCTTTAAAAATAACCTTGTTTTTTTTAGATTTTTAACAAAAATAATAAAAATTCTTCTAAATTAATCTTCAAAAACTTCCTAATCTAATGCAAAAATTTAACCTTATAAAATCAGTTGTTGCTGGCATTCCTCTTATTAACATCGATACCGACATGATTATTCCTAAACAATTTCTTAAAACCATTAAAAGAACTGGTTTAGGTAAAAATTTATTTCATGAAATGCGTTTCGATATCAACGAAAATATCATTCAAGATTTTATCCTTAATAAACCAGAATTCCAAAACGCCCAAATTTTAGTTGCGCGCGATAATTTTGGTTGCGGTTCTAGTCGTGAACATGCTCCATGGGCTTTGCTTGATTTCGGAATTCGTGTGGTAATTGCTCCATCTTTTGCCGATATTTTTTTCAATAATTGCTTTAAAAATGGCATATTACCGATTGTTTTAAAGAACTCAGAAGTCGATGAGTTGCTCGAATTTTCAAAATCTCCAACCAACCACGCAACCGTTGATTTACCTTCTCAGAATGTGCACGCCGGTCAAAAAGTTTATAAATTTGAAATTGACTCTTTCAAAAAACATTGCTTAATTGAGGGTCTTGATGACATCGGTTTGACTTTACAAAAGGAGCAAAAAATTGCAGGTTTTGAAAAGATAAACCACCAAGTTACTCCGTGGCTTTACCACAATTAATCATTAATCAATTATTAACTAAACAACATAAACATGACTATTCTTGCAGGAAAAAAAGGTTTAATTATGGGCGTTGCCAATAACCGTTCAATCGCATGGGGCATTGCTGAAGAGGCCAAAAAATATGGAGCTGAACTTGCTTTTACTTTCCAAGGCGAAGCTTTACAAAAAAGAGTTGAACCCTTAGCTCAGTCTATCGGATCTAATATTGTTTTACCTTGCGACGTAACAGATTCTGAGTCAGTCAAAAAAGTTTTTGAAGTGTTAGAACAAAAATGGGGTAAACTTGATTTCTTAGTTCATGCCATTGCTTATTCCGACAAAGATGAGCTTCGTGGTAAATACCTTCACACCTCCCCACAAAATTTTGTTAACACCATGAATATATCAGCCTTCTCGTTGGTGTCAGTTGCCAAAGAAGCTGAAAAACTTATGATTAATGCTGGTGGAGGAAGTATAATCACCCTTAGCTATTATGGTGCCGAAAAAGTTATGCCACACTATAATGTCATGGGCGTTGCCAAAGCTGCCCTTGAAGCCAGCGTTAGATATTTAGCAATGGATATGGGCAAAGATAATATTCGTGTAAATGCTATTTCAGCTGGACCCGTCAAAACACTCGCCGCAAGTGGCATTGGTGATTTTAGACTTATCTTCAAATGGAATGAATATAACGCTCCTTTGCGTCGCAACGTATCTTTGCAAGATGTCGGTGGAGCTGGAGTTTTTCTTCTATCTGAACTAGGTAATGGTGTTACTGGAGAAACTCTTCATGTTGATGCCGGCTACCACGTCGTTGGAATGAAAGCCCCCGACGCCCCAGATATTTCAATTGTCAAAGAAGGTGAGTAATCTTTTACATGTTCATCAATCATCAACCATTTTTGATTATAATTTCTTCGCCATCGGGAGCTGGAAAATCAACTTTATGTAAGATGATTGTGCACAACGATCCCTTAATTCGTCTTTCAATCTCTGCCACAACTCGTAAAAAACGCCCCCAAGAAATACCCGGTCAGCACTATTTTTTTGTTAGTCGCGAGAAATTTATTCAAATGCAAGAAAAGCAAGAATTTCTCGAAAGCGCCGAAGTTTTTGACAATCTTTACGGAACGCCCAGAAAAATGGTTGATGATTCACTTAAAAATGGTCATTGCGTGTTATTTGACATTGATTGGCAAGGTGCCAGACAAATCAAAGAAAAATATTCCGCCAACCAAATTGTTTCGATTTTTATTTTACCACCTTCCACTCAAGAGCTAGAAAGAAGACTTAGAGCAAGAGCCCAAGACCCCGAAGAAATTGTCATGGAACGCATGAGGAAAGCTCGAAGCGAAATTAGTCATTTTAACGAATATGATTATTTAATCATAAATGATGATCTCAATAATTCTTATCTTAAAATCCGCTCAATAATTGAAAGCAAAAGGGTTGAGCAACAAAATCCAAGCGATATTTCTAACTTCATCAATCAATTTTTGTAAATAATATGCATCAAATAGTTCACGATTTAATTAATTTTATTGTAAATATGATTAATGAAATCGGTTATCTAGGAATCTTTATTGGTATGTTTTTAGAAAGCACCCTCATTCCAATCCCAAGCGAGCTGGTCATGATTCCAGCCGGAATTGCAAGTGCCAAAGGCATAATGAATATTTATCTCGTCACAATTGTTGGAACTTTAGGTAATATTTTGGGAGCGGTTTTTAGTTATTATCTAGCCCTCACCTTGGGTCGCAAAATTATTCTAAAAATCGGCAAATATTTTTTTATTAAAACCGAAACTATCGTCAAAATTGAAGTTTTTTTCAAAAAATATGGAAGCGCTTCAGTATTTATAGGAAGGCTTTTACCGGGATTTAGACATTTTATATCTTTACCCGCTGGATTAGCTAAAATGGATTTCAAATTATTTCTTTTTTACACATCGCTTGGTGCCACAATTTGGACTTCAATTTTGGCTTTTACTGGCTATTTTATTGGCGAAAACCAAGATTTAATCGTCAAAAACATTAAAGAAATTTCACTCGTTATTTTGATTTTCTCAATTTTTGCGGTCTCGATTATTTTCGCTTACAAAAAAATTAGGTAATTTCTTTTAAAATTCCCGCCAGTTTTTTTATATGAGCTTTTTTATGGGCCGAACTAAATGTTAATCTCAACCGCGATTGATTTTTTGGAACAGTCGGATAGCGGATCGGAGCAATTATAAATCCTTTTTTACGAACCATTTCGGCAATTTTAAGCACCTTTTTATTATCGCCAATTACTATAACAACAATTGATGATTGACAAATTGGCATACCCATCAATTTGCAAAAATATTGAGCGTTTTTTAGCGATTTTTGGGCTAAATTAGTTTTTTTCATCAATTTGAGCGCCTCAATCGAAGAAGCTAAAATTGCGGGTGGAAGAGCAGTGGAATATTTTAAAGACCGAGCAAACTGTCGAATATATTCAATCAATATTTTATTGCCCGCCACAAACCCTCCCAAACTTCCCAAAGCCTTTGATAGCGTGCCCATTTGAAGATGAATTGGGTTTGAAATAATATTTTCCCCTAAACCGTGAGCATCATCGGATAACAAAATTGCATTGAAATTTTTTGCTAAATTTAACAATTCTTTAATTTTACCAATATCACCATCCATTGAAAATACTGTCTCGGTAATGATAAGGCACTTTTGAAAATTAGGGCGATTTTCAGCTAAAATTTTTTGACAATGATCAATATCATTATGTTTGAAACGTATCAGTTTTGCGCCACTGAGCTTTGCTCCATCGAGTAAACATGAGTGAATCAATTTATCGGCCACAATTAAATCACCATCGCCAACCACAGAGCTAATGATGCCGATTGCACAGGCATATCCGGATGAAAATACTAGCGAATCATCGCAATTATAAAATTTAGCAATTTGACTTTCGAGTTCAGAATATAAAGAGCTATTTCCAGTAATAAAACGCGAGGCCCGGGCGCCAACTCCGTATTTTTCAACGGCATTTATGGCTGATTTCTTTAAAATTGGATGATTAGATAAAGATAAATAATCGTTGCAGGCAAAAGAAATTAGTTTTTGTTCGGGAATATTTTTAGATTTTTTATTAACTAAAAAACTATTTGTAGAATCAATATTTTCAATAACTCGAAATAGATTATTGGATTGAAGCTTTTTAAGATCTTGAGCGTATTGATTAATTAAATTTTTATAATTTATTTTGGTCATAATTAGTTTTAAAAAACTTTAAAATTAATCTAAATTTTTTTTGAAATTATTTTTTCATTTTAGCATTTTTTTAGAAAATTTTAAAAATTTTCGATAATATATATTTCTTTTTGAAATTATAGCTTTACGTTGTTTGGAGAAAGGGTAACAAATTATTCGTTACTCTATTAAATTCTTAATAATTATTAAATATCATGGAAAAGTTTTCTGGAAAAGTAAAATGGTTTAACACTACAAAAGGCTACGGCTTTATCAAGCCAGATGGCTCTGATAAGGATGTTTTTGTTCATATCAGTGCAATCGAAAAAGCTGGCATAAAAACACTTAACGAAGGTCAAAAAGTAGAATACACTTTAACTGTTAGAAAAGGTAAAGAATCAGTCGATGTTATTGAACTAGCTGAATAGTTAAAGGGAGTGATTTTGGACAATCTTTGTTTCAAAAATCACTCCTTTTTATTGCCTTAAGTTATTACAATCAATTTGATTGAATAACATTTTGATTTTTCTTGAATTTAATCAAAAAAACTCGATGAAACTAATCAAAACTCTAATCCTACCAATTATAGCATTATCAATTCAATCATGCTCTATTAAAAACATTGAAATTGACAACATTACAAAAAATATTAATTGCAATTCATCAATTCAAGAAATCACAATTCGCAAAAATTTATTCGACGCTTTAGATAATAACGAAATTAAAAGACGCGAAAAAATAAACCTCCCCTCCGTTACCAGATTAGATGAAGAAAGTTCGGTTTCAAAAATTGTTGAAGCTATCAAAAACTCACCAAAAAATTCAAAATTTATTGTTGTTGATCTCCGAAATTACAGGGATGTTGACCTAACTAACATAGTATTTTCCAACGAATCAGATTTTACCCTTACGCCCTATCTATATACATCAAAATATTCACAAGGTTTTTTTAGCTTGATAAATATTAATGAAGATTCAATTACGGTTATGCCACCAGAAATTTTAAAATTTTTTAAGACCTATAAAATTTATAGACCAGATCTGATTGATAGCGAAATAATAATTAATACTAGCAATTCAAAATCAGTTTTTGGCAATCTAAAGTTTTCAAAGAATATTAAATTTTCTCTGATTGCTGACAATATAAAAGAACCTATAAGGCTTGATATGAGAGAAGCTAGCAATATGCAGTTCAATCTTAACAGAAAGTGGATAATGCCGGTTTATAGTATTGAAAATAGTCAGGTTAGCGGAAGTAAAATAACAACCGTTTTTATGATGCATATTAATAACAAAAACTCGCTAGTGAATTTAAATAAATTTTATAAGTCCGCTGATAAATGCTATGTTGACGAATCAAACAAATTCATCGTAAAAAACAAATAGCCATGAAATTCTTTTTAAGAAAAAATTTTATCTTTAGTCTTATTTTATTGACTTCATCTTGCTTAAAATACGATACCGATCTCAACTCTCTTGAAAAAATCAATGTTACGTCTTTAGCGGAAATCAAAAGAGGTGAGGCTTGTAGCCATAATTTATTTGGAGGATTTTCAATTCCTTATGTTGGCGAAACAGCAATTAAACTTTTCGGCGACCAATCGGTAATATCAGCCATTAAGAACGCTAATATCACCAGCGTTTATGCTATAGACAAATATAGTAAAAATTATTTTTTTTATAGCAAAAGATGCACGATTGTTTTTGGAAAATAGATTTTATTTAATCAAAACCTTTCGCACCTAAAATTCTCCATTCTTCAATGAATAATCAATCAATTATCAAGCAACAATTTAATGAAAATAAATTGAGCTGGATCAACTCTTTACGCGAAGGAATTTCAGTCGATGAAGCCAATAATCCCATACCTTGGTACTGCTATCAAGCAATCAATTTCTTATCAAAAAATCTAACCAAAAATGATGTAATTTTCGAATTTGGAAGCGGTTCATCAACAATTTTTTATCACACTAGGGCGAAAAAAGTCGTAAGTATCGAAACTAACGAAATTTGGTTTAAAATAATTTACAATTATTTATTGCAAACCAAGCAAAATCCGGCTTTGCACGATAATATTATGTGCTTTGGAAATTCAGAAATTTATTTAATGAAAGACGGCTTAACAAACGCAAATTATCAAAAATTTGCTTATGATTATAGTCAAAAACATCAAGTTTTTTTTGATTATTTAATTATTGATTCAATCAAAAGATATGATTGCGCAACTAACTCTATCAAAGCTCTATCAATAAATGGAAAGGTAATTTTAGATGATTCGGAGCGACTAAATTATAAAAAAATTTTTGATTTTTATTTAAAAAATGATTTTGAAGTTAAAAATTTTTGTGGAATTGCGCCGGCCCAACTGCGCGTCAAAAATACTAGCCTAATTACAAAAATTAAAAATTTATAATTACAATATTATCGATATGAATTAGCTCGGGCTTTGCTTTAGGACCCATAATTTTTATTATTTCTTTAGAATTTTTTTGTAAGATTTTTTTGGCATCGTTGCTATTGTAGTTAACTATCCCACTAGCAATATGATTGTTGCTTTCATCTTTAATAAACACCGCCTCACCTCTTGAAAAAACTCCCTCGATCCCAATTGCTCCAATTGCCAATAGGCTGGCTTTCTTAGTTTTTAGGGCCTTTACGGCATTTTCATTAATGATAATTGAACCTTTGGCATTAACAAAACCAGATAGCCAATCAAGTTTGGCCTTGGTTTTGTGTTTAGATTTTTCGTTTAAATCCGAACATTTAAAAATTGTATATTTTTTGTTACCCGCAATAAGCTTTTTAAGCGCATCTTTTTCGATACCACTTGTAATTATTGTTGAGCATTGAGCCGACATTGCCATTTTTGAAGCCATAATCTTGGTAATCATACCACCAGTTCCAACCAAAGAATTAGAACCGCGAGCCATTTGCTCAATTTCTTTGGTAATTTTGTCAACTTGTTGAATCAAATTTGCAGTTTTAAATTCTTTGGGATTTTTGTCGTATAGGCCATCAATATCCGAAAATAAAATCATTAAATCAGCTCCAATCATTTGGGCAACTCGAGCCGACAATCTGTCGTTATCGCCGATTTTAATTTCATCAACAGCTACGGAATCATTTTCATTGATGATCGGAATAATTTGATTATCGAGAAGTTTTTCAATGGTATTTTTTGAATTAAGATAACTTTTGCGCGAATTGCAGTCTGTAGCTGTTAATAAAATTTGCGCAATTTTTATGTCAAATTTTTTAAAAAAATCTTTGTAGATTGTCATGAGCTCGATCTGCCCAACACTAGCGCAAACTTGTTTTTCTTGAATTGATAATTTTTTGTTATGATAACCAAGAGCAATCCTGCCAAGAGCTACAGCTCCGGATGACACCAAGACAATTTGACAATCGTTTTTTTTGGTAATTTGGTGAATATTTGAAACAATATTTTCAATCCAAGATGAGCGCATTTTTTCGCCATCAACAATCAATGAAGAGCCTATTTTAATAACAATTTTACGATATTTTGATGAATTAATTTCCATAATTTAATTTTTTAATCCACGCTCTTGGCGGGCTTTTTCGACTTGATCTTTGTATAAAATATTTTGAAGCAGTGGCAGTGGATATGGCTTGAAATCAGCATCACCCTTGATCACATAAATCCCAACCGAACGATTCAAATGATTTGTTATTTCGTCATTAGCTATAATATCGGGAAAGTCTTCGGTTTCAATTCTCTCCTCAATGATATTTTGATCAATATCGTTTTTAATTAAATAATTTTTAACCACCGCTAATCTATTTTTTATTAGGTTTTGATTGAGAGAAATATTGAGATTATTATCTGGATTGGCAGTTATAAGAATTCTAAATTGCCCCCTTTGTGCTTGCAAAAAATCGATCACTTCAACCATACTTTTAGTGGCTTTGTCACTCAATACATAGCTGTCAGCGTCAAACAAAATTTCAAATCGAGTAAATTCTGGGATGGTAATACCGACTAGTGGCGATTTATCTTTTGTAATTTCTTCAAGATAAAAATCGATTTCATCAATTAACTTTCCAAAGCTAACTCGACAATGCGATAATTCATCGGCCATAAAAATCGCTTTTGATTCCTTTGAAGCCCAACAATCATAAAGATACGACAAGTGAGCCATTTGAATGGGCATTTGAAATATAAGGCTTTGATTGCCCATAAGAATTTCAAGTTTTTTTTGCATAAAAACCAACTCTTCAATTCGAGAATTATCAGCTTTCCAATTGAGTGGGTTTTCAGGAATAAATGGCTTTCCATTGGCAATTTCAATACCTTTTTTTGCAAAATATTCTGAGGCTTTTAAATCATCAACACTTTGCAGTCTTTTTGAAAAACCAAGATACTCAAGGGCAAGATATGATTCAAAGCCACCCTTAGTTTTTAATATTTGCTCTCTTGAAGACAAAATTTGTTGATAACTTAAACCGGAACACGAAGAAAAAATCAGCAAACTTATTAAAAAATAATGATGAAATTTCATGATTAAAATTATCTGTGAAAGTAAGGTAAATCGAAGATCGAGATTAAAAATTTACAACCTTAAGTATCAAAATAAAAACAATTTTTGATTAAAGATTGATAATTTTTAACAAAATTTATTAACAAAAAATTCAAAAACAACTAAATAATTCGGGCTATAATTAAGGTAAAAATTATAGCCGAAAAAGATCAGTTTGATAATTATAAAATTCGATTATTTAGTTTGATTAGTTTCATAAAAATCAACTTTACCGCTTGAAATATCATATATCGCGCCCACCAAAATAATTTTTTCATTTTTAATCAAATCCCTAATAATTTTACTTTCTTTGGGAATTTGTTTTAGAACATTTTTGACATTTTCTTGAGTGACTAAATCTAAAAAATTATTTGATTGCAAATCGTCGTCATATTTTTTTTGCAACTTTTTAACCACTACTCGAATCTTTTTTAAAAGACCCGTTAAATGACCCATTTTTACATGTGTGCAAGCTCCTTTGATAGCCCCACACTCACTATGGCCCAATACCATTACCACCTTGGCGCCAGCAACTTTGCAAGCAAACTCCATACTTCCTAGAATATCATTATTTAAAATATTGCCCGCGATGCGACATGAAAAAATATCTCCTAAACCTTGATCGAAAATTAATTCGGCCGATGTTCTCGAATCAATACAACTCAAGATAAAAGCAAAAGGATATTGCCCATCCGACGTATCATTGACTTGTTGCAGTAGGTTGCGATTAACTTTTAAGTTAGTTACAAAACGGTGATTTCCGTCTTTTAGAAGATCGAGAGCTTGATTTGGACTTAGAAAGTCGCGCATTTCTTTTGTTAAAGTGACCATAAATTATATTTTATTAATTGTTATACCTTTGAGCGTAAGTTTGATGTTTTTTGATTTGGCATTAACCTGAAAATCTCTAAGAATTTCATAAACATCAAAATCAATTACTTTGGATTGAGTACCATCGATTAAGACCTCAGAACCATCGGGAATAGATTTAAGTAATTGCAAAATTTTACCCTTATTTAAAAACGAAACCTCTTGAGCAAGAGTAATGGTGTGAGAGTTTTTTTGATGTTTATCGATGACATTTTCAAAAGCATTTCGAAAATTATTTATCAAAATAAACACAATCGCCACCGACATTCCGATAATTACACCTTTTAACAAATCAAAGGTCAGCATGCCTATAATTGTTGCTAAAAATGGAATAAATTGTTCAAAGCCTTGTTTAAAAATTTTAATTAATAACTTGGGATGAGAGAGTTTGAACCCAACAACCAGTAAAATACAGGCTAGGCTTGCATATGGAATCATATTTAAGATATTGGGGATTAAAATCGCACAAATCATCAATAAAATTCCATGAAAAATGGCCGAGTTTTTGCTTTTTGCACCAAACGAAATATTGGCGCTACTCCTAACAATAACTTGCGTAAGAGGAAGACCGCCAATCAAACCCGATATTAAATTACCAAAACCTTGCGCTTTCAATTCGCGATTGGCAGGAGTGATTCTTTTGAGATTATCAAGTTTGTCAGTAGCCTCAACGCAAAGCAAAGTTTCAATACTTGCAACAATCGCCAAAATTAATGCCATTGAGTATATTTGCGGGTTTCTGAGCTCCTCAAAATTAGGTAACATAAAATTTCCGAAAAATTCTGGAACATTATTTGCAACTGGAATTTGGACAATTTGATGATCCGCCAAATCTACAAAATTACTCGCAACAATTCCAAGAGTCACAACTACCAAAGGTCCTTGAATAAAATTGAAGATTTTTGATTTTTTGCTCAAAAAATTATCCCAAATTATCAATAATGTTAAAGAAATTGCCGAAATGATTATAGCAATTGGAGTAATATTGCTGAAAGTATTTTGCAAAATTATCAAGGCACTTTGATCGATAAATTCTTCAAAATCTGCTGAGATTGAGCTATCATATCCAACCGCATGAGGAATTTGTTTGATGATAATCATCAACCCAATTCCAAATAACATTCCCTTAATAACCGAAGAAGGAAAATAGTAAGCTACCGAGCCAAGTCGACAATAGCCCATTATAATCTGCAAAATTCCAGCAATGCAAACGGCCACCAAAAAGCTCTCATAAGAACCCAGAGTAGCAATGTATCCGTAAACTATGACCGCTAATCCCGCTGCTGGACCACTTACGCCGAGTTGTGAACCGCTTAAAGCTCCTACAACAATTCCACCAACAACACCGGCAATAATTCCGGAAAATAAAGGAGCGCCAGATGCCAGAGCTATTCCCAAGCACAATGGTAAAGCTACAAAAAATACCACAATACTGGCTGGTAAATCATGTCTAAAATTAATTAAAAAGTTTTTCATAAATTGGATTAATAATTGCTAAAATAAAAATAAAAAAACTAGCAATTATTGGGGGGAGTAGTTGGGACTTCGAGAATGTAATTTGAATGCAACTCAGAATTTAAAATCAAACTAAATTTAGAAAATTTAGTTTTATTAAAAAAATAACTAATGTCTGACTCAAGTAGTTGATGATTTTTGGATTTAGATTTTATTTCTGCCTCGCACTCAACTTCAGATTCTAGCTCCGATTCAATTTCTATTCCTAAAATTTGATAGGCTTTGTTGAAATTAAATATGCTAAAAAATGCAAAAAGGGCTAAAAAGTTTACAAGTACCAATAATGTGAAGATATTTTTGAATTTTTTCATGAGGACTTAAGGATAAAATCATGCCAAAACTTAGTCAACAAGTAATAAATTTATTAAAATTTATCGATAAAAAGCTTTAAACATAAAATTAATTGAAGCCATAAGGGTAATAATTGCGACACCAAGTTTAAAGGTTTTATCGCTTATTTTAAGATGAACCTTATGACCAAAAAATATAGCGATGAAAACTGGAATAATCGTCCACAAAATACCCGCAAAAAAATCAATTTTTAATATTTTTGAAAAATACATTTGAATAATTCTAATTATATTACAAAACACGAAATAAAGTGCCATTGTAGCGCGCAAAGCCGATTTGGATTTAAAATCATCATTGATAAAACTCACAATAAATGGACCACCGATTCCGAAAGCACCCTGTGAAATAGCCCCAAAAAACAAAAATTTGTGCTTAACAAATTTTGGAATTTTATATTTGTCAAAAAAAATTAATCGAATTGAAAGTATCAATAAAATAAAACCAAAAAAAACTAATAAAATTCGTTCCGAAAAATATAAAAATATATAAACCCCAGCTACTGAACCTATTAATGAAATTGGAAGTAATTTTATAAAAATTTTTTTATCGAAATAAGCGCGACTTGAAATTGCAATATATAGCGAAGATAGGGTCCCGATATACAAACCCGCAAGAACCATATTTTTTACATCAACCAAAAACCCAAGAATTGAATACGCAATCAAGCCCCCACCAAATCCAAAAATACTTTCAAAAAAGAATCCGATTGAAAAACAAAGAGCTGTAGCTACCGAAAAAAACATTATTAAAATAATTAAATGTAATTGAAGTTTACTTTTAAAAAATATATTTCAAAATTGCAAAAAATTTAAATCC
>RFYG01000050.1 GCA_009925685.1 Pseudomonadota bacterium | reverse complement strand
TATTTTACCCATTTATTTCATAACTAAAATAGCTGTTTTTTCAGATGAATTTTAAATCTAGTTTTTTACAAGAATTTTTTCTTAGAGGTTTTTTAGCGCAATCCACAAACCCAGAAAGGCTAGACGAGAACTTAACAAATCAAAATATTTGCGCATATATCGGCTTTGACTGTACAGCTAAATCTCTTCACATTGGAAGTCTTATTCAAATCATGATATTAAGACTTCTTCAAAAGCATAACCACACCCCAATAGTTCTTTTGGGTGGAGGAACCACTAAAATAGGCGATCCTTCCGGTAAAGATGAATCAAGACAAATTCTAAATTCTAATCAAATCGAAAATAATCTTCTTGGTATAAAAAAAACCTTAGAAAAATTCTTAAACATCAACAATAAAAACTTATTAATTTTAAATAACGATGAATGGCTGAAAAACCTTAATTACATTGATTTTCTTCGAGATATTGGAAAGCATTTTTCAATTAATCGTATGCTAAGTTTTGAATCAGTTAAATTAAGACTTGATAGGGAGCAACCGCTATCATTTATCGAGTTTAATTATATGATTTTACAAGCTTACGATTTTTATCATCTTTTTAGAAACCACAATTGTAAACTTCAAATAGGTGGCTCAGACCAATGGGGTAATATTATTAATGGAGTTGAATTAATTCGACGACTTAATCAACAAAATGATATTAACGATCTCAATAAAATAGAATGTTTTGGCCTAACAACCCCCCTCTTAACAACTCACGATGGCAAAAAAATGGGGAAAACCTCCGATGGAGCTATATGGCTTGACGAATCAATGTTATCACCTTTTGATTATTTTCAATATTTTCGCAATACCCATGATGCAGATGTTATAAAGTTTTTAAAATTATTCACCGATCTTCCGTTAGAATATATTTCAAATCTTGAGAAACTTGATGGTTTTGAAATTAATAAAGCCAAAGAAATATTAGCTTTTGAAGCAACCAAAATTTGCCACGGAGAGCAAGTTGCGAACGATGTTTTAAATAAAGCCCGAGAAATATTTATTCAAAAGAACAGCAATTCATTCGAAGAAAAAATTCTTAAACTAAAAATCAACAATCATGATAACTCTCTCTCAATTAAACTCATTGATATAATATTTGAGATTGGCGCTACAGAATCAAAGTCTGACGCTAAAAGACTAATTGAAGGAAAAGCTATTAAAATTAACAACGAAATTGTTAACAATACAAATATATCATATCATAATCCCCAATACTTCGATCTATCGATTGGAAAGAAAAAATTCTATAAAATTATAATCTCATAAACATGTCGAATAAAATTATCGGAATCGGAAATGCTATAATGGATTTCTTATGCCCTATAAATGATGATTTTTTAATAAAAAATAATCTTACCAAGGGTTCAATGACCTTAATCGACAAAACTAACCTTTTATCATTAAATACTTTAAAAATTAAAAAGTTTTCATCAGGCGGATCGGTGGCTAACACTATAAATGCCCTATCTCAGCTTGGTAACGAATGTTCTTTTATTGGAAGCGTTGCCGATGATGTTACCGGACAACAATACATTAAAGATATTGAAAAAGTTGGTACCAAATTTATTGGTCAAATAAACAGCACGAAAGATACGGCTTCATCTTTTATTTTGATTACTCCCGATGCCCAAAGAACCATGTGCACATATTTGGGATGCGCCCCAATAATTCTTGAAGAACACATTCAAAAAAAATTATTTACCGAATGCAAAATTCTATATGTTGAAGGATATTTATGGGATAGTCCTGCAACGATTTCATCTATAAAAAAAGCCATAAAAATTGCTAAAAACTTTGAATGTAAAATAGCATTTTCACTTTCAGATTCATTTTGCGTTCAAAGACATCGTGAAGATTTTATTGACCTAATTAATAATGATATTGATATTTTATTTTCTAATGAATCCGAAATATTAAGTCTTACTAAAGATTCCGAATATTCATCTCCAAACATTTTAAATTTTTTAAAAACTATTAAATCTAATTTGATAGTTGCAGTTACAAGAAATGCCAAAGGTTGTGAGATTTTCAATCAAAATTTAATCATAGAAATTCCTACTCAAGTTGTTAAACCCTTAGATACAACTGGTGCTGGAGATAATTTTGCGTGTGGTTTTTTACACGGCATAATTAGAAATTATGAACTTAAAAAATGTGCCGAAATCGGCAATTATATGGCAGGATTGATTATTCAAAAAATGGGTGCTAGGTTTGAAACTTTTGAAGTACTTAACCTAAAAAATAATATTAAATTATGAGTGATCAAATTTTTCTTTGCGATAACCAATATGCGCATTTATGGCCTCACCACGAAATTGTCTTAGCTCTTCAAAATTTAATAGTTAAAAATTCCGAATTATCAAATTTAATAAGCTCAAATGTTGTAATTGATAGCCGAAAAGTACAAAAAAACAGCCTTTTTATTGCTTTAAAAGGAGAAAATACTGACGGTCATTTATATTTAAATCAAGTCTTTGAAAGAGGTGCGTGCTATGCGGTTGTTGAAAATATCCCCGATAATTTAAATCACCAATTTAGTAAAAATTTAATTGTTGTAAAAAATACCTATGAGGCCCTTAACAAATTAGCTCATTTCGCCAGACAGCGTTTTGCAGGAAAAGTTATTGGACTAACTGGAAGCGTTGGCAAAACAACCACCAAAGAAATTCTTGGAAAAGTATTTGCTCTTCAAGGCAAAACTCACATGAGCTCTGGAAATTTAAACAATCATATTGGATTACCGCTCTCTTTAGCAAATCTTCCATCTGACGCCGATTTTGCAATTTTTGAAATGGGGATGAATCATGCTAATGAAATTACCCCCTTATCAAAACTCGCACGACCTCATATCGCAATTATTACCAATGTAGGTCCTGTTCATATTGAATTTTTTAAAAATGAACAAGAAATTGCCCTTGCTAAATCTGAAATATTTCTTGGACTCGAACAAAATGGATATGCCATTATTAATTTTGATAACATCCATTATGAATTTTTGTATAATCAAGCCAAAATAAGCGGTGTCAATCCAAGCAATATTATTTCATTTGGTACCAATATAAATGCTGATTACAGACTAATTAAAACAAACCAAATAAATGTTGAAAATAAATTAGAAATTGAAGCTTTTATCAAAAAACAAAATGCAATTAAATATAAAATTGGCTCACTCAACAAAATTCACGCAATCAATTCTATCATAGCTTTAGCTTGTTTAGACATAACTAAATCTAAACTTCAAAAATGTTTAAATGGATTGAACGATTTTGGCAGTGAAAATGGTCGAGGAAAAATTAACCACATAATCAATAACAATAAAAAAATAACAATTATTGATGATACTTACAACGCCAGCATATTATCCATGAAAGCCGGAATTGAAAATTGTTTAAATTATCAAAAAATATTTAACCCCTCGAGAATAATATGCGCGCTTGGAGAAATGCGTGAACTGGGGGCAAAATCCAAAGATATTCACCTTGAACTCTTAAAGTTTGTTATAGAGCAAAAATTTGATTTGGTAATTTTAGTTGGCGCAGAAATGGAGATAGCGAACCAGCAAATTAAAATTCCAAATTCGATTAATTTTTTAGATTCATCATCTGCGCAAACATATTTCGAAACTTGTTTAAATGATAATGATTTGGTTTATATCAAGGGCTCTCGAGGAATCAAAATGGAAAAACTCTTTGAAAATTTAATTTACAAAAACAGTGCTAAGTAGTTTATTTATTTTAAAAAATCTATGGATTAAAGCCTTTATGTGCCTTATTTCGTCATATATAATCGGTTTTTTTTCAATTAAAAAATATATTCAATTAATGAACAGCAAAAATCTGTTCCAACCAATCCGAAATGATGGACCCGAATCTCATCTAAAAACCAAAAAACGAACTCCTACAATGGGTGGAATTTTTATAATTCTTGCAACACTTGTAACCACATTTTTATTTATTGATATTTTCAATCGTTATATTTTGATAGTTAGTTTAATAATGCTTTGCTTTGCAATTATTGGCTTGGTTGATGATTTAATGAAAGTATTATTCAAAAATTCTAAAGGATTTCGTGGAAGTTATAAAATTATAATTCAATTTTTTGTAATCGGATTAGCTTTTTTATCTCTAATATTAATTGATCCAATTCACGGCTTAGGAGAGATTTTTTTTCCTCTTGGTAATCACTTTTCAATTACACTAATTTTACCACTTTATATTATTTTTGTAACCATGGTTATTGTTGGCACTTCAAATGCCGTTAATCTAACGGATGGGCTTGATGGCTTAGTATCTTTTCCAGCAATTATCAATTTATTATGTTTAATTTTACTAATTCACGCATCATCCACACCAGATTTAGCTAATGAATTCAATGTTCCATTGGTCCTTTATTCTGGAGAGTTAATATTTTTTTGCATTGCATTAATTGGTGCAATTTTAGCTTTTTTAACATTTAATTTACGACCTGCAAAAATTTTTATGGGAGATGTCGGTAGTCTTGGAATAGGCTCAGTTCTTGGAATAATTGCTATAATTGTTAAACAAGAATTTATCTTTTTCATACTATCTATTGTTTTTGTGTGCGAAGCTCTTTCGGTAATTATTCAGGTTGGAAGCTATAAATTAACTAAAAAGAGAGTTTTTCTTATGGCCCCCCTTCATCATCATTTTGAAAAAAAAGGTTTTAGTGAGCAGAAAGTTGTTAATTGCTTTTGGTTCGCATCAATTATTTTTGCAATATTAGGTCTTGCTATTTTCTTGTATTAGCTAGCTATAAATAAATCCTCAAACTTGAGTTTTTTTTAGTATTCACATAGAATGCCTTAATCAAAACACTAATTTTATATCAATAATCTTTTAGATTTTATTTTGAATTTATGACAAAAAAGCCAAGAGTTTATCTTTATGATTCTACACTTCGAGATGGCGCTCAAACCAGTACTGTAAATTTCTCAGTTCAAAATAAAATTCAAATATCAAAAATGCTCGATAATATAGGTATTGATTTTATTGAAGGTGGATGGCCGGGTGCCAACCCAATTGATGATGAATTTTTTAACAATCTCCCTGCCCTTCAAAAATCAAGTTTTGTCGCATTTGGAATGACTCGAAGATCAAACGCATCAGCAGGCAATGATGGCTCACTTAATTCATTAATAAACTCACCGGTTCAATCTATTTGCATTGTTGGAAAAAGTTGGGACTTCCATTTAACTCATGCATTACATATTTCGGAACGAGAAAATTTGGCTATGATTGAGGAGTCAATCAAACAGATTATTAAAAAGAAAAAAATTGCCATGTTTGATGCTGAGCATTTTTTTGATGGCTTTAAAGCTAATTCTGATTTTGCTTTAAAAGTTGTTAAAACAGCATTTAATGCCGGTGCCAAATGGATTATTTTATGCGATACAAATGGCGGAACTATTCCATCGGAAATAAAATCAATTATTTCCGAAGTAATAAAATATATTCCCGGTGAAAACCTTGGGATTCATTGTCACAACGACACCGAAAATGCTGTAGCAAATTCTATTTCGGCTGTCGAGGCTGGGGTTCGTCAAGTTCAAGGAACCATTAATGGGCTTGGCGAAAGATGTGGAAATGCAAATCTTGTTTCAATTATTCCAACCTTAGCTCTCAAGATGGGTTATGATGTTGGGATTAATGATTTTCAACTAGCTAACCTAACAAAATTATCTCATTTTCTGGATGATATTTTAAACAAAGAAAGCAATAAATTTGCTCCCTATGTCGGAAAATATGCTTTCGCTCATAAAGGTGGCCTTCATGTTTCTGCGGTAGCCAAAAACTCTCAAAGTTATGAACATATTGAACCCGAAAAAGTGGGAAATAAAAGAATGATTATGGTTTCAAATCAGGCTGGAAAATCAAATATTATCAATCGCTTAAAAGAAATTAATTTGGTTAGCAATGAAGAAATTTACGGCGACAAAATTTCTGAATTAGTTAATTTAGTTAAAGATCAAGAAGCTAAAGGTTATGCTTACGACTCTGCTGATGCTAGTTTCGAAATACTGGCTAAAAAAACCTTATCAATTGTTCCTAATTTTTTTGAATTAGTTAGTTTTAGTGTGCTTGATAATCGTAGTTACGATAAAAAAGGTTCTGTAATAACTTTTGCGAAAGCTTCAATTGAAATTAAGGTTAATAATAAAATTCTAAAAGCTGAAGCTAAGGGCAATGGACCAGTGAACGCTTTAGATATAGCTCTCCGTAAAGCTTTATCTCGAAAATATCCAATATTAAAAAATATTAAACTTTGCGATTATAAAGTTAGAATTCTTACGCCATCAGATGGGACTCAAGCTATTACGCGAGTTCAAATCGAATCAGCAAACGATAAGAATGAAAGATGGACAACGATTGGAGTTTCGCAAAACATAGTTGATGCTTCATTTAGAGCTTTGCATGATAGCATGACTTATTGTCTTATGCATCAATAGTTTTCTTTAGATTTGGAATTTGAAGTCTTTATAAAAAATATTTTTCCAATTGTTTTATTATTTCTTGATGATCGAAATAAACCGGCAATGGTTGGTTGTTAACATTGCCATTTTTAAGTCTTTCAGTTTCAATAGTTTTAGATATTTCATTTCGATATCCATAAACTATTGGATACGCTCCGATATTAAGAGCGCATTCAACATCTGCAATGGTATCCCCGATAAACCAGATTTTATGCTTTTTTGTTTCAATTCCCGATGACATTAACGCAAAATCTACAGGATCGAAATTTGGTTTATCTCGATTTGCATCTTGAGCTCCAACTATAGAAAAAAATAATTCATTAATTTGTAATTTTTTTACCTCTTTACGCAAAGTAATTCCAACTTTATTGCTCACCAAAAACTGTGGAATATTTTTACGATAAATAAAATTTATAAGTTCGAAAGAATTGTTAAGCAGTTTCAAATTATCGATGTTAATATCGGTGTAAGATTTTTTATAAATTTCTCCAGCTTTTTGCCAATCATTTCCGAAGATCTCGGGAAATGATTCGCGCATAGATTTATGAACTGTGTCTCGGACTTTTTCAAGTGACCATGGATCCTTATTCATGTGTTTCATAGTTTTATTTATGGCAATCTGAATAAGTGGCCAAGTATCAACAAGAGTATTATCCCAATCAAAAATTATCGCATCAGGCTTAGGAAGCTCTAGGATCTTTTGACGATTTAAATTTAGGTTTATCATTTTTTTATTTATAATTTTGCCGGTCTTGGGTCAAAAAATTTTTCAAATTTATTTTTAACTCCATCCATTTCTTTAGCCTCTGGTAAGGCATTTTTTTTCTTAGTAATATTGGGCCATTTTTTAGAAAATTCGCGGTTTATTTCAACCCACTTAACCAAATCAGGCGATTCTGGCGAAATGGCCTCAGCTGGACACTCTGGGACGCATACACCGCAATCAATACAGGCTTCCGGATCAATTACCAACATATTTTCTCCTTCATAAAAACAATCAACTGGGCAAACGGTAACACAATCGGTGAATTTACATTTTACGCAATTATCAGTAACTACATATGTCATAAAGAGGTATTTTTAATGGTTATAGATTCAATTTTATGTTTTATAATTCGAGTTTTAATAAGCAGTAGTGACATAGTTATAAAAAGACTAAAGTAAAACCCAAACATTAAAAATAATGGTCTTAAAAAATCCGAGTGGATGGCTATCCCTCCGCTTCTAATTATACTCGCTTTTTGATGAAGAGAATTCCAATATTCAACAGAAAATTTAATAATTGGAATATTTATAAACCCAACAATAGCAATAATTGCTGATATCTTTTCGGCTTTGATTTTATCATCGATATTGTCGTAAACTAACAAATATCCTACATATAAAAAAAATAACATCAAAACCGAAGTAAGTCTTGCGTCCCATACCCACCAAGCTCCCCAAATTGGCTTACCCCAAATGGCGCCCGTAAGAAGCGTTATAAAAGTAAAAACACAACCCAATTCAGCTGTTGAGCGTGATATAACGTAAAAAAAACGATTTTTCCAAATAAAACTACAAACATTAAATATCGCCATAATTGAATATATCATCAATGCCATCCAAGCTGAAGGGACATGGATATACATAATTTTAACTGCATTAGATTGTTGATAATCGTTTGGTGAATTGAATATAAAAATTATCGATAAAATCAAAAAAACCGTAGTTAAAAATGTAAAAATTGGTACAAAAAAGTTAAAATTTTTATCAAAATTTTTGATTTTTAAAAAATAATTTATCATCGATTTAATCAATATTAGCATGGTTTTTCAGCATATTATAAAAAAATAAATTTAAATCAAATCAATATTTTTTACTATCTTCAATGGCAAATTCTCTATCAATTTGAATGTCGGTTTCTTGGCCTTGAAACTTAACCAAAAGTTCTTCTTTACGATTATCTTTCAAATAAATATGTGAAGAGGAGACAATTCCAGAACTCAAATTCCATGTTGGATCAACATGAACCCATCGATTGTTAACAAAAATCATATTCCACGCATGACTTTCAAATTTATCGTACTCACCTAAGGCATAACCATGGACAATTGAGGAGGGAATATTTGCTAGGCGCGCCAAGGCATTAAAAAGTGTAGCATATTCACTACAAACACCGGATTTGGTTTCGAGAATTTGTTCAACTGTAAGTAATTTTCCATAATAATCTAAATCATAAGTTATATTGTCGTGCACATAATTTAGAATTTTAACATGAAGCGGAAGGGTATCGTATTTTGGATTTAAAAAAATTTTTTTAAGAATTGGCGTAAGCAAATTTTTTTCAGATTCGGTTATTTCAAGATATTTTTCTGGTGAACGATCATTATCAATCCGAAATTTCTTTCCCGTCGCAACTTCAGCTTTATTTTCAATAATTATTTCATTGATTTTGGGATTAATATCAAAAGTTAAAATATCATTTTCTCTCGTTGTAAGATGCTGTTTAGGGAAAATATTTGCTCCAATAGTTTGATTTCTAACGCTTTGAGCACCGCCCCGAAATAAGTAAGGAGCTGTTATTTCCATAGTGCCATTTGTGCTTGAAATATTAATTTTACTTCTAACCTCTACATTCCAAACTACACCACTATTTGTAAGCTTCAAAATCTCTTTTATGCCTTCTTTTGGAATTCTACCTTTAAATGAAATTGAATTATTTCTTGATGAAATATTTTTGTGGTTTGAAATTAATTCCAAATCGTCACTAATTTGAATTTCAATTTCACCAATAGCTCCTTGAACAAAAGCGGGAACATAGAAAGGTTCTTGTCGTAAATATTTTGAAATTTTGAGATAATAATCTTTGGCAATAAATTCAATATTTGCAGTTTGATTATCAAGTAATGGTCGATTAAATAAAACTTCAAAAACCCCATTTTGATTTTTAAATTTGGCATCAATTAGATTAACTTTTAACGACGAATATTCGATTTTTTTTTGAGAAGAAGCTATTGAGAACGATGAAATTCCTGTATTTTTTGGTAAATTTTGAGCTTGAATTTTAATAGAAAATAATGATTCACGACCATATTTTGTAAGTTTAGCGACTTCTTTCCATTCGAGAATTTTGATTTCAGCTTTAGCATCAAAAATATTAATAAAA
>RFYG01000049.1 GCA_009925685.1 Pseudomonadota bacterium | reverse complement strand
TGAAAATGAAATTGAAAATTTGATTATAAAATCTAAGCAACAATTAAAACAAATCTTTGATTTTTTTGCTGAAAATAAAATATTTTTTTCAACTCAAAAAATTGATGATGATAATATCCCAAATCTCTCAAGAATTAAAGAATGGAGCAATTAAAATTTTATCGTTACAAGCTAGAAATAGAGTATGATGGCACTAATTATTGTGGTTTTCAAATTCAAAATTTAACCAACAAAAAAACTATTGAGGGCGAGCTCCTAAAAGCCATAAAAAAATTAACGCAATTCGATACAGAGATTAGTGTTTCAGGTAGAACTGATGCGGGGGTTCATGCATTAAATCAAGTTATAAGTTTTGATTTGCCAAAAAAAATTTCAACCCATCAAATAATTATGGGCATGAATTATTATCTCCAAGATGAGGCCATAGCTGTACTTGATTCGCAGATCGTTGACAAAAATTTTAATGCGCGTTTTAACGCCAAAATGCGCTATTATCGTTATATTATTTTAAATCGAAAAGCGGTGCCAACCATTGATAAATCAAGAGTTTGGCATGTTGGAGGTAAGGAGTTGGATATAGAATTGATGAAGGAGGGAATAAAATATTTGGTTGGTGAACATGATTTTTCGGCCTTTCGTGATGCCGAATGTCAGGCCAAATCACCAATTAGGACAATTTCAGAGATTAATTTATTTACCACTAATGATAACAAGATAATTATCGAAATATCAGCCAAATCATTTCTTCATCACATGGTAAGAAATATAGTCGGGACCCTACTGTGGGTTGGGAAAAAGAAAATTACTCCGCAAGAAATCAAAAATATTTTGCAATCAAAAAACCGCGTTTTCTCAGGTCCAAACGCTCCGGCTTGCGGATTGTATTTTTGGAAAACAGAATATTAATGCGAAAGGAATCGCTCAACTTCTAAGGCTGACATGCATCCAGTGCCGGCAGCGGTAACGGCTTGACGATATATTTTATCTTGAATATCGCCGGCTGCAAAAACGCCTTTAACTGATGTGGCTGTTGAATTTGGCTTGGTTATAATATAACCCTCATTATCAATTTCGATGCCAGTATTTTTGAATATTTCGGAATTAGGCTTATGACCAATTGCGATAAAAATTCCGTCAATTTTTAATTCTTTGAAAGAATTATCGACTGTGCTTTTAAGCCTTGCTCCCGTAACGGATTTTGGATTTTGAGTTCCCAAAACTTCGTCAAGTTCGTGATTCCAAATAACCTCGATTTTAGGGTTATGAAAGAGCCTATCTTGCATGATTTTTTCGCCACGAAATTTGTCGCGTCTGTGAACCACATAAACTTTAGAAGCATGATTTGTTAAATATAAGGCCTCTTCGATCGCGCTGTTACCACCTCCAACTACTATCACTTCTTTATTTTTGAAGAAAAATCCATCGCAGGTTGCGCAACCTGAGACGCCAAAACCTTGATATTTCTTTTCAGACTCAAGGCCCAGCCATCTGGCTTGAGCACCGGTGCAAATGATTACAGTTTGAGCTTCATAAATATCGCCCGACTCTCCAATTAAACGAAAAGGTCGATTGCTAAAATCAACTTTGGCGATGTGATCTAATACGATTTGCGTTCCAACATGAACAGCTTGTTTTTCCATCTGCTCCATAAGCCAAGGGCCTTGAATGGCAGAAGCAAAACCCGGATAATTTTCAACATCGGTGGTGATCGTTAATTGCCCTCCCGGTTGATTGCCGTTTATCAAAATTGGCTTGAGATTTGCTCGGGCGCAATAAATTGAGGCAGAATATCCAGCTGGTCCAGAGCCAATAATAGCAACTTTGGTTTGATAAATTTTTGACATAATTGATAAATTTATAGAATTTAATTCATGAACATTCCACCATTTACATGGAGCGTGTTTCCGGTGATGTATGAAGCCTCTTCACTTGCTAAAAAGGCTACAGTATTTGCAATTTCTTGCGATGATCCCATTCTTCCACAAGGAATTTTAGATAAAATTGCTTGCTTTTGCTGTTCATTTAAAATTTCAGTCATCGGGCTTTCGATGAACCCCGGTGCAACACAATTTATGGTTACGCCTCGCGACGAAACTTCTTGAGCCATAGATTTTGACATACCAATAATTCCAGCTTTTGAAGCTACATAATTTGCTTGACCCGGATTACCAGTTAAACCAACAACTGAAGCAATATTTATGATACGACCATTTTTTCTACGAATCATTTTTTTAATGGCGTTACGATTAAGAATGAAAGTTGATTTAAGATTGACATCGATAACTTGATCGAAATCATCATTTTTCATGCGTAATATTAAATTGTCTTTAGTAATGCCGGCATTGCAAACTAAGATATCAACCTGACCTAATAACTCTTCAGCTTTATCGAATAAATTTTCAACATCAGAATGATTTGACAAATTGCATTGAATATATTTGCAATCGGATGAAATTTCTAATGCAAGTTTTTCGAGCTTTTCATGATTTGTTCCAGATAGAATAACTCTGGCTCCTTGATTATAAAGAGTTTTAGCTATAGCTGATCCAATACCTCCAGTAGCGCCGGTTATTAATGCTGTTTTTCCATCAAGTTTAAACATATTGTAATGATTTATTTGTTAATAATTTCGATAAGTTTTTGTAGTTTTTCTATGTCTTTTTTATCGTAGCCAGAGTCGTTTTTAAGATTAAAATTTGGTTTAGCCTTTGGTTGATCTGTAGTTGTTTTATCAACATCACTTGGATTTTGTTGTTGAAGATGAGTATTTGCGCTATCGTAAATTTCAACTTCTTTTAGGGAATTATATTTAAATTTGTTCTCGATTTTTTTCTCAATTTTATTATCAGGTTTTAAAACTTCGGAATAATTTATTTTTAAAAATCCGATAAAACCCTTAACTACCGGATCAACTGTATCGCCAGCAAAATCAATTATGCTTGATGAGTAAGAATTTGTATACCACAATGGCATTTTGCGGGTGTTCTTCGTGATGAGTTTTTGGCCAAGAGCGTAATCAAAGAAACAATTGTAAAGCGAATATATTAAGCCGAATATTAATATTGATTTAAAAAAACCAAAAAATGCGCCAAATAATTTATTGATATAAACATTGAAGGAGAATGTTAAATCCTCAACAAACCTTGAGGTTAGTAACATAAAAACTATGAACGAAATTATAAATAATCCAATTCTAACTGAAACATTTAAAATTAATTTACCGTCAAAATAATTTACTAAAAATTTTGATAAAAAAGGTGATAAAAGGTATGAAATTGTAAACGCAACTGTCCAATTAATAACTGAAAAAAATTCTTTGATTAACCCGCGATACGTTGCAACGATAACTATTAAAAATGTGGTTATAAAAAAAACTAAATCTAGGGTGTTAATATTAGACATTTATTTGAAATGGTTTTTTTTGATTAGACGAATAAAGGGAATCTCGCTAAGAAGATTAGACATTTTTTTTGGATAATTATTTTGTTCAAGCAATATTTCGTCAAGTTTATTTTTTAAAAAACTAAATTTTTGTTTAGAAATATTTTTATATTTATTGAATTTTAAAACTTTAAGAATCTGTTGCTCGATAAAATTTTTGGTTGCACAAGAATTTAAAGAATTGTCGTTAACAAAATAAACAAAAGATCTAATTACGATTTTCGACAAAATCATTCTTTTGCTAAAAAAATTAAAATCTGTTGATTGATCGCCACATAGATTCCATATAAAATCTGCAACTCTATATGACTGAGAAAAAGCCACTTTCGTAGGTTTAAGTCCGAAATTTTTGTAAAATATTAAATTTTGAGGATTTATATAAAAATTTACCAATCTCTTAAAAGAAACTTTGTTGTTTTTATCTAAATCAAGAAAATTGAATAAAGCTAAAGCAATTTTATCACTAATTTTTTTAGAACTAAATTCTGATGAAGTTTTGCATAATTCTAAAAGATTTTTAAGTCTTAGTTCGGTGATAAATTCGATGGCGCTAAAGATTTTGTTTTCAAAAATAATATCAAGATATTTTTCATCAACTTGTGATTTATTGAAAGCTAAACGCAAAGAATAATCGCTCCAACCCTCGAATTCAGATATTTCAATAAGATTATTGACGATTTTTTGTTTGTTTTCAAAGGAGTCTATAAGCACCAAAAAAGTAATTTATTTTAATAAATAGTTTTATATATTTTTGGAAAAAAAAATATAAAGAAGAGGTTTAAAAAGGAGATTTAATCAGAATAAATTAAGGTATAAAAATAAAGTATTAATTCAATATTTTATTTTATCTAACAAGATTATTTTTATTTTTTTTAATAAAAAACAATAATTTTATAAACAAAAAATTATACATACATGGACCATAATTCCACCTCCAATAAATTACTTCCCGTTCACAAAAGATTTGATTTGATTTTCAAAAAAGGTAAAGGCGTTTACTTGTATACTAAAAATAGCAAATATCTTGATTTTGGGGCCGGAATTGCGGTTAATGCGCTAGGTCATTGTAATCCAAAAATGGTAAAAGCTATTACGAGGCAGGCTAAAAAATTATGGCACGTTTCTAATATTTATAACACATCAGAACTTAATAATTATGCAGATAAATTAGTAAAACATAGTGAATTTGCTGATTTTGTATTTTTCTGTAATTCTGGAGCTGAAAGCATTGAATGCGCAATTAAGATGATTCGAAGACACTTCTTTATAAAAGGTCAACCACACAAAAACCGTATTATTACATTTAAAGGTGCATTCCATGGCAGAACAATCGCAACTATTTCAGCGGCTTCAAAACCAAAATATTTAGAAGGTTTTGAACCTAAATTAGATGGTTTTGATAATGTTGAATTTGGCAATATTGATGAAGTTAAAAAAGCCATTAATGAAAATACAGCCGGAATTTTAATTGAACCAATTCAGGGTGAAGAAGGGATTAGGGTTTCTTCTAAAGAATTCATTAAAAGTCTAAGAAAGTTATGTGATGAAAAAGAATTATTATTAGCATTCGATGAAGTTCAATGTGGAATGGGCAGAACTGGTAAATTATTCGCTCATGAATTTTACGAAACCAAGCCAGATATAGTATCTACAGCAAAAGCGATTGCGGGAGGCTTTCCATTGGGGGCTTGCCTAGCAACAAAAAATGCTTCTGACGGCATGACCTTTGGCGTTCACGGAACAACATATGGCGGAAATCCATTAGCTATGGCAGTAGCTGATTCGGTTTTAGAAGTTATGCTTAAAAAAAATTTCTTACGAAATGTTTGCGAAACTGGATTATTTTTAAAAAATACGCTCATCGAAATTAAAAATAATTTTCCAAATATTATCGATGAAGTTAGGGGTGAAGGCTTGATGCTGGGCATCAAAATTAACGAAAAAATAGAGAACAATCAAATAGTTAAAAAATTTATAGAACATAAATTTTTAACTATTCCAGCTGGAGAAAATGTTATCAGAATTCTTCCGCCACTGATAATCAAAAAAAAGCATGTTAAGGAGGCGCGCAGAAAAATTACTAGTGCTTTAAACGAACTTAATCTTAACTAATTATTTTACTTTGAATGAAGGAGTTGGTTGTATTTAGGATTGGGGGGCAAAAATTTACTCTTTTGGAACGATTTTATCAATTTCTTGTTTAACAATATCTTCAACTAATTGTGGGAGATTTTCGTTAAGCCATTTCTCAAGTTTCGGCTCCATAAGGCTAATAGCAATTTTGTTGAGTATATCGTTATGAGTAAAATTATTGACACTTTTAATCATATTTTTTGCATCAACAAGTTTTTTTATAGAATTATTGGCTTGATAGATGGTTTCTTCGTGAATTAGATTATAATTTATTCTTTCAATAAAATTTTTCTTATCGTTTTCATTGGCTAAATTAGAATTTTCTATAGAATTTCTGGCCTCATTTATTTGCTTCGTATCCTCAATAGTCGATGAAAAATTAATTTTAATTTTATCAGAATCACCTGACATTGCTGGTTGGGTATCGTTATTTATGTTTTCACTCATTTGAGATATTTTTAAACCGGACGAAGAATCAATTTTTGAAGATTTGTTAACGATTGGAATATTGTAATTTTCTGAATTTTCTGAAGATACAGCCTCTATAGGGGATAATATTTTATCTTGATTTGATGGGGCAACGGGTTGTGTTTTTAAATAATTTTCATCTACAAATTCAGAAATTTTAGAATTACTTTTATTATCTTCTGTTTTTAATTCTAAGTTTTTTATATCGGGTGAGTATGATTCTGAGTTATTAAGGTTGGCATCAATGTTTTGAGTTTTTAGTGAATTAGCTTCGGGTTGATTTTTAGTGGATTTTTCAATCATTTCTATTTTATCAACAGCTTTTGAAGCTTGTGATTCTGGGTCTAGAGTTTTGGGTGCTAAATTTGATGCTTCAATTTTGTTATAAATTTGTTGATCTTGATTAGCTTTATTATTGGGTGATTCTTCAACTGAAATATTTGAATCATTATTAATTTGCTCTGAATCTGCTTTAGTTGAGGTTGGAGAAATTTTTGCTAAATAATCACGAGCTGGTGAAAATGTTTTACCAAAATTATTTATAAAATTAAAACTATCGTTTTGACTACTATTAAATCCTTCAAAAATATTTGTTAATTTAGGGGGAATTATTTCAGAAGCAACACCTGCTGGTGAAGTCATATTATTGGTGATGCTGTTAATATTATTTAAATTTGATGACAAATTTTGTGATTCATCATTTTGAATTGGTTGATCATGTTTAGAATTTATATTTTCATCAAAATTTTGATTTGAAACTGTCTTAATGGCGGGCTCGCTAACGGGATTATTCGATGAAGAATTTAAATTTTCTAATGAACCATTATTATTAAGATCACCAACAGAATTGGTGTCGTTGGCTTGAAGAGGTTCATTTGAAGGATTTTTATTAGCGATTTGGTTGTTTAAATCTTCAACATCTTTTTTAAATTCAGAATCAAGGTAACTTTTAAGTTCGTTATTGGTTTCAGTATTATGGGGAGCTAGAGTTTGTAGTTTTTTTTGAGAAATTTCTTTTTCTAGTTGCATTAATTCAAATTCAATCGGGTCTTGCGCGTATTCATCATCTTTTTTTGCAGTAATTGGTGATGAATTATATGAATTTTTGTTATCAATTAAATTTTGAATGGCAATTTTAGATTCAGTATCCTCAACATCATTTTCAAATTCTTCGAGATTAACCTCATCGGCAATTTCTTTAATTTTGCTTTCAACTGAAACCTTAGGTGAAAAGTTTTTTACATTTACACTTTCATCATCAATATCAAGATCTGATTCGTTTGGAGATTGAGTTGTGGGTGAAGTTTTTTGGACTTTTTCGTCAATTTTTTTTAACGATTCATCGAGATTCAAACTAATACTTGTTTTATCTAAAATTTTTTCTGAATTTTTATTGTCTTGTTGCGTTGAATTGTTTTTTGGTAAAAATTTTGGCTTTTCGTTTTCAGGTGTTTTGCTATCAAACTTGTTGAGTTTGTTTTTGATAGCTTCGAGTAAACTTGATGTGGTTGCTTTATCTGCCATGAAGATACGCTAAAAATTCTTGTGTAAATATTAAAAAAATGTGTTTTATTAAAACTAAAAACAGGCCTAATTAATTCTTAATTTTTTAAACTTAAATTCAATTAGTTTTTTAAAAATATTCAATAAAAACATTCGTTTATTTTATGAAAAAAAATTTTATGCATTATTTAAAATGGATTGTAATTGGAATCGTTGGCGCATCTGCATTTGCAGGAATTGCAGTTGTTAGAAATGAGACTGTTTCATCATTGTGGTTTATAGTTGCTTTTGTTTGCATTCAATTAATAGCTTACCGTTTTTATAGTTTATGGATAACATTAAAAATTTTGCGAGTTGATCCAAGTAAATTAACTCCGGCTCAAAGAATTAATGATGGTTCGGATTTTGTTCCGACCAACAAATGGATAGTTTTCGGTCATCACTTTGCCGCAATAGCTGGACCGGGCCCTCTAATTGGACCTACTTTAGCCTCACAATTTGGTTATCTACCCGGAACAATTTGGATTCTAGTCGGCTCCGTCTTGGCTGGCGCAGTTCAGGATATGATAATTTTATTTTGTTCAATTCGCAGAGACGGCAAATCGCTTGGAAAAATGATTGAAGATGAAATTGGCAAAACCGCTGGAACTTGCGCCCTCGTTGGAACTTTAGCCATTATTATAATTTTAATTGCCGTACTTGGCTTAATTATCGTTAAAGCCTTAGCCCACAGTCCATGGGGATCCTTTACAGTTTTGATGACAGTTCCGATTGCTATGATTGTTGGTTTTTATCTCTTTCATATAAGGCCCTCTGGGGTTATTGAAGCGAGTATTTTTGGTATTTTATGTTTTTTATTAGCTGTGTATTTTGGTAAAATTATTCACTACAGCCCAAGCCTTAGCGAACTGTTCGATTGCAGTCCAAAATTTATCGCTTTTTGCATTATTTTTTATGGTTTTATGGCTTCTGTTCTTCCGGTTTGGCTTTTATTAACCCCTCGCGACTATTTATCATCATTTCTAAAAATCGGTACAATTTTATTACTAGCGATTGCTTTGTTAGTATTTCAACCGCAAATTCAAATGCCGGCCATAACCAGATTTATCGACGGTAACGGACCGATTTTTAGTGGTAAAATATTTCCATTTTTGTTTATTACAATTGGCTGTGGGGCGATTTCAGGATTTCATTCATTGGTTGCATCGGGAACAACTCCAAAAATAATTTCTAGTGAAAAAGATATTCGATTAGTTGGTTATGGAAGTATGTTGCTCGAGGGATTTGTTGGGTTAATGGCCCTTATTTCTGCTTGCATTTTAGATCCTGCAATTTTTTTTGCGATTAATTCTTCGGTTGCGAGCCTTGGTTCTGACGCTGTTGCGACTATCAATAGCTGGGGATTTAAGTTAAATCCTATCGAAATGGAAACGCTCGCATCGCAAATGGGTGAAAATTCATTATTTTCTCGAACAGGCGGTGCTCCATCATTGGCCGTAGGGATGGCTAAAATATTTTCATCAGCCTTTGGTTCGTCAATGTTATCAATGTGGTATCACTTTGCTATTATGTTTGAAGCCATTTTTATTTTAACCACACTTGATGCTGGAACTCGCGTGGCCAGATTTATGCTTGAAGATTTACTTAAATTTCGCGATAAAAAACTTCATGAATCAAAATTTGCGGGGGTTTTTTCAAGCTTTGTTGTTGTTGCTTTATGGGGCTATTTCTTATATGTGGGAGTAATTGATCCAAATGGCGGAGTTAACATTTTGTGGCCTTTGTTTGGAATGTCAAATCAAATGCTCGCATGCATCGCATTAACACTTGCAACGGTTATAATTTATCAAAAAAAACCTAGAATTTATTGTTTAGTTACCGCCCTTCCCCTGATATTTTTAACTATTACAACTACTTCAGCTGTGTTAATGAAAATTTTTTCACCTGATATAAAAATTGGGTTTTTAGCTTCAGCTCAAGAACTCAAAAAGCAAATAATTAATCCAACGAATCTTGACGAAACCAAAATTATTGCAATTGAAAGAATGATATTTAATCAACAGCTTGTGGCTTTCATAGCCCTATTCTTTTTAATTATATTGTGGATTATAATTTTTGAATCATCACGAAAAGTTTTTTTTAAAAAAATTAAAAATTAATTTATGAAAAAAAT
>RFYG01000048.1 GCA_009925685.1 Pseudomonadota bacterium | reverse complement strand
AAATTGAATACTCTTTTAAAATCTTCAAACGCAAGTTGATAATATTTCATATTTTATATATCCTCATTTTCTAAAACGACTTTTATATTTTCAGCTATTCTGTTGACAACCGAAACAACAACTGAATTACCAAATTGTTTGTAAAGAGCTGAATCAGCAATTTTAGGAAGTCTATAATCAGCTGGGAAACCTTGAAAATTTGCACATTCTCTAGGAGTAATCTTTCTAATGCCATAATCATCAATAATTATTGGAACATTATGCCCACCCATGCCCATATTTGCAGTGAGAGTCGGACAAACTGAATTTTTATTTTCACGAACATATTTTCTTCGCCATTGGTAAAGAGTATTTTTTTTAACTACCGCGTCAGAGATTCTAGAAAAGAGAGGTTTATCATTATAATAATATTTTTTATCAACATTTTTTTCTAAGCAATTTTCTATAGTCTTTGTTAGTGGAATTTTTGTTGGAAAGACAAATTTTTGTAGATGCTTTTTATTTTTAAAACCAACAATATAAATTCTTTCACGATTCTGTGGGATATTGCCGTAATCCATTGCGTTCATTACTTTATCACACAAGTAATATCCGAGCTTTTCAAGTTCATTATAAATAACTTTAATGGTTTTACCATTGTCATGATTTTTTAAATTTTTAACATTTTCTAACAAAAAAACTTTGGGATTTTTGTTTTCAATTATTCTAGTGATTTCAAAAAAAACATTGCCTCTACCCTTTTCATCAGCAAAACCTTGGCGGTAACCGGCAATTGAAAAAGGCTGACAAGGAAAGCCAGCGGTTAATATATCGCAAGCAGGAATATCAACATTTTTTACTCCAGAAATATCTGCCAAAAACAATTCATTCGATTGCTCCTGAAAAATATTGTTAGGGTTATTGGTTTTTAAAAAATTATAATCATAGGTGATTTTACAATTTTTATCAAAATCATTAGAAAAAACACACTCAAAACCAGCTTGTTCAAAAGCAATTTTTATTCCACCAATACCAGCAAATAAATCAATAAAGGTTGATTGTTTTGAATTATTATTTGTTACCACTTGTTGTGTAAAATTATGAAAATTGAGTAAATTAATATTTGAATCGAATGATCGAACTTGTTTGGTTTGTTTAGTAAAAGACTCAAAATTATTTTTAGTAAACAAATTATTTTGATATTTTTTCATAGGTTAATTTTGGGTTTAAATTTCGGTTTTGAATCAATAAAATTAGTTAGAATAATTAATAATTTCTAGTGGTTTGTTAAGGTTTTATTTCTAAAATCTGGATCATTATTTTGTTTATAAATCATTGGTTTTACCTAAATTTACCCTAAATTTGTTCGATAAAATTGATCTAAAATCCATCATCAATATTTCAAATAAAACTCCCCAACAAACCAAAATTGTGGTGGCGATGTCTGGGGGCGTTGACTCTTCGGTTGTTGCTTGCATGTTGCACAAGGCGGGTTATCAAGTAATTGGGATCACCCTGCAACTATATGATCACGGCGAAGCTTTAAAAAAGAAAAATGCTTGTTGCGCCGGCACCGATATCTATGACGCCAAAAAAGTGGCCGATAAACTCGGTTTTCCACATTATGTTTTAAATTATCAAAATATTTTTCAAGAAGCGGTAATTGATGATTTTGCCGATTCTTATTTGCGAGGCGAAACCCCAATTCCTTGCATAAAATGCAATAATTCGGTTAAATTTCGTGATTTATTAAAGGTTGCTCAAGACCTAGGGGCTGATGCGATGGCAACCGGTCATTATGTTCAACGCCAAATAAATTCAGTCAATCAAGCCGAACTTCACAAAGCCTTTGATCAAACTAAAGATCAAAGCTATTTTTTATTCGCTACAACCCAACAGCAACTTGATTTCTTGCGCTTTCCCTTGGGAGGATTTACCAAAGAATTTACTCGAGAATTGGCTCATGAATTTGGTCTTGAGGTTGCCAATAAGCCCGATTCTCAAGATATTTGCTTTGTGCCAAATGGCGATTATGCATCGGTTATTAAGCGACACAGACCTCACGCCTTCAAGGCTGGAGAACTTGTTCATATTGCTAATCATCAAGTTCTTGGCACTCATGAAGGAATTATAAATTTTACACTTGGTCAAAGACGAGGCCTTGGCATTGCTTATCCAAATCCACTTTATGTCATTAAAATTGATCCGCAAACCAATCGGGTCTTTGTTGGTGAAGAGCATTTTTTAGAGCAACAAATTTTCACTATCCGTGATTGCAATTGGCTATTTGAAGCTCAAATCAATAAAAAGCTCGATGCACAAGTTAGAATAAGATCCAACTCCCAAGAACACCCGGCCACTATCGAAATTTTGAACAATAATTGCGCTAAAATTATCATGAAATCTATGACTCGCGCTATCACCCCAGGTCAAGCAGGAGTAGTCTATAAAGACTCGCAAGTTTTGGGTGGCGGATGGATTGAAAAAGTCGAAATCTAAAGACTAAATTTAAGCCCCCGCTCAGCACAATCGGTTAAGAGATTCTTAAATTTTATTAAAAGATTTAAAAAATTAATTTCTAAAAATTGTCACCAAAAACCAGAAATAGCTAAAGTGGTACAAAAACTTTTACCAACAATCCACCGAGTTTTTCTGAATCGTCAAGCATAATTCTTCCACCTTGAGAAGTTATAGCGTCTAGCGCAATTGCCATTCCAAGACCCGATCCTTGAAATTGCGAACCCTTGTCAAGATTGCGCGCTTCATCAAGTCGATAGAAAGGCTTAAAAACATTTTGGCGCTCTTTTTTAGGAATTCCGGGGCCATCATCTTCGATTTCAATTATTAAATTATTGCTCGAAATTGAAGCTTTTAAGGACACATTTTTGGCATGTCTAAAGGCATTATTGATAAGATTTTTGAGAGCGCGATTAAAAGCTAATTTTTTGATGGCAATTTCAAAATTATCATCAATTAGTATTTTGTAATTAATCGTGAGATTTAGTTTTTCATAATAGTTTATAACTTTTTTAATCAAGAATTGTTTGATTTTAACGACATTATTGCGCTCTTTATCGTCACTTCTGGCAAACTCCAAATATTCATTAACCAAATTTTCCATATCGGCTATATCCGATTTTAATTCTTTGATTTCGTCACATTCTTGCATCATTTCAATTTGAAGTTTCATGCGCGTAAGAGGAGTCCGTAAATCATGCGATACCGCCGAAAGCATGTCAGTTCTTTGTGAAATTTGACGCATAACGCGTTCTTTCATTTTTATGAATGAAATGGTAAGAGAGCGCATTTCTTGAGAACCGCTTGGGCGAGGGTTTGCGACATCTTGACCCCGACCAAATTTTTCAGCTACATCGCTAAGATTTTTTAAAAAGCGAATTTGGTTTTTGAAAAAAATAATTGAAATTGCCGAAGTTAAAAACACCGTCAAAATCATCCAGAATGTAAATACGTAAGCACTTGAGCTGGTAATTTTTTTGGTTGGAACATCAAACGCCAAAAGTCCTCGATTGGTTTGAACTTTAACGGTTATGAAATCTTTTTTTTCATCATCTTCAAAAATTTGATAAGGCTTTAAACCATGAATTTCTAGCTCAGATTTAAAACGATTATAAGGGTCGAAGATTGGATCAATATATTTATAAAACTTGCTTTTTCGCCAATCGCTATCGGCAATTTTTTTGGTTTTGAGCCAACGATTATATTCGAGCGAAAATTTCATTCCCGTATTGTCAGAAAGTTCTTTTAAGACCGATTTATATCCCGGCTTATTGATTGAATTTTTGACAAAAACCATCTCGGCAATAACACTTCGAGCCATGTGTTTTGAAATAACATCAAGATGCGAATAATAAAAAACATAAATCGAAACAACCTGCACAATCAACGATGACAAGATTATGATCATCATCGATCTGCCGAATAAAGACCTTGGAACAAGTTTTTTCAACCTTTGCATTATTTAAAACTCAATTTAGAATTGTTTAGAAAATTTATTGTCAAATTAATCTACTAGCATGGAACATAAAATTACCGCCAAAAATGTTAACCTTTTTTATGGACAAAAACAAGCCTTGTTTGGTGTCAATATTAATTTCAAAGACAAAACTGTTACCGCGTTAATAGGTCCTTCTGGGTGCGGAAAATCATCATTTTTAAGATGTTTAAATCGAATGAATGACACCATAATCAACTGCAAAATTGATGGCACAATATTGCTTGATGGCGCCAATATTTATGACCAAAACCTCGATCTTGTTCATCTGCGCGCTAGGGTCGGAATGGTTTTTCAAAAACCCAATCCATTCCCAAAATCTATTTATGAAAATGTTGCTTATGGACCTCGCATTCACGGCTTATTTAACAAAAAATCCGAACTTGATTTAATTGTTGAGCAAAGCCTTACGCGAGCCGGAATCTGGCATGAAGTTAAAGATCGCCTCCACGAGCAGGCAAGCGCCCTTTCGGGTGGCCAACAACAACGACTGTGCATTGCCCGCACCATTGCCATTCAACCCGAAATAATTTTGATGGATGAGCCATGTTCGGCTCTTGACCCAATTGCAACCGCTAAAATTGAAGAATTAATCGATGAGCTTAAAGAAAATTTTACAATTATTATCGTTACTCACTCGATGCAACAAGCGGCTCGAGTATCCGATATGACTGCTTTTTTTAATATGGGTAGAATTATCGAATTTGATACTACCGACAAAATTTTTACCAACCCTTCAAATCAACAAACTCAAGACTATATAACTGGTCGTTTTGGTTAATTTTTGACAAATGTTTGGCTTTTCCTTAGCAGAATTATTCATAGTTTTAATTGTCGCTCTTATTTTCATCAAACCGCAAGACTTGCCCGAAATTGCACGATTTATTGGCAAAGCAATATTTCATGCTAAAAGAATATATTTTGAACTGAAAAAAACTCTCAAAAATTTAGAAAAAGAATTTGAAATTGAGAGCCTAAAAAATGAAGTAAATCAAGCTATCGCTGAAGAAAAAATCAAATATCAAGATGATGAAAATGACGAGACCATCATCGTTGATATATTTGGAAATGAGCATCGAGTTAATAATTTGAGCGAAATTCGCAAAGACTTAAACACGGATGATCTAAAAAAACAAATCATCGAAAATAATATGAAAAATATCAAAACTCCTGCAAAAAATTCAATCGACTCACTCCCCGCCCAAATCGAAAATCAGACCGACATTAATCGACCTTGAAACATCGTTTATCAATGGCTTTGATGGTAAATCGCGATAACGCCTTTTTTCAAAATTATGACGAATTTCAAAGGACAATTTTTGGTTTAGTCGATAGCTAAGACTGGTTTTAAACTCAACATCCAAACTATTTTTATCAATAAAAAAGTAACTGCGTTGATTAATCGTAAAATTATCCAAAAATTTATGATTCAATCGCCACGACATTATGTAATCGGTTTTTGGAGCAATATCTTTAACGACTCGCGATGCCGTACTAAAATCAACCTCTAATTTATCATTAAAAAAAATATAACCAATCCCACCTGCAGTTCGATGATCGTAGTAGAAACTCGACATGTCATCATATATTAAACGATGATAAAATATGCCATAAAATTTTGTTGAAAATAGGCGGATTTTGCTTGAAAAAGTTTTGTCGTATAACTCGGAATATTTGACGTCGAAAAGTTTCTTTTTGCCACTACCCCTATCGGCATATTTGACTTCATGATCAAAATTTAATTCATTAATAAAACGCCAATTTTGATATAAATATCGACAATTAGCCTGATAAGTCCGCGATGAATTATTCGAAGAATAATTGCCTGTTAATGAAATATATTGTTTGGCACGATTGCCTTTAAAAAATTTTTTAGCTCTGGGGGCGATGACCGCCTCACGCTGAGATCTTGACTCAATCGCTAAAGAGTTTCGGGGATTGTTTAAAAATAATATTGCAAAGCTAAAAGCAAAAAGAAGGAATGATTTTGTAGGCATTTAAGGTTTTTGGTGGTGGTGAATTTAGGTTTTAAAGTGATGAACTTTAAACTTACTTTGGGTTAATTAGGTTTTTAGTAGTATAGAATTAATTAGCGTTGATTGTTTGGTGCAGTTGGGGCCGGAGCCGGTTGAGCTGGAACAGGTTGTACTTGAGATGGAGCATTTTCAACCGGAGCGACCGAAGGTTGAGCAACCTGAGGAGCATCAGGATCAACATTATCAAGAGCTGGAGCGTTTGGATCGACAACTTCTTCAGTAGAAATATCGATTTCACTATTTTCATTTGACAAATCAGGTAATTCAACTTCTTGCTCATCTTGAGTTTCGAGCCAACTCATACGACTTTTAACAGAGTCAGAATATTTGACTCCCAAAAAAAATGAAAAAATTAATAATGCAATTATAACAATTACTTCAACGGTTTTAATCATATGATTTAAATTTTTGGATTAAAAAAAGTTCGCCAAGAATAAATTTGGCTTAATTTATTGCAATATTTTTTTAGAACTAAAAATGGCAGTTTTATAATTATAAAATGCTTAGAATTGGGTGTTCAATATAGCGACGCAAAGCTTTCAAAAATTCAGCGCCAACCGCTCCATCAACCACACGATGATCAGATGAGAGAGTAACATTCATCATGTGTGCAATTTTGATTTGACCATGTTCAACGATTGGTTTTTCAACCGCACGCGACACCGCCAAGATGCAACTTTGTGGTGGATTAATTATGGCTGAAAAATTATCGATACCAAACATTCCAAGATTAGAAATACTAAAAGTTCCACCCTGAAATTCTTCGGGTGTCAATTTGCCTTCACGAGCCTTTTTGGCAAGTTGTTTAGCTTCGCGCGAAATGGCTTGAATAGATTTTTGATCGGCATTTTTGATAATTGGCGTAATCAATCCGCCATCTATGGCAACCGCCATTGATATATCGATGTTGTTATAAACCAAAATTCCGTCTTCATTCCACGAAGAATTGGCTTCGGGAACTTTTTTCAAAGCCATAGCGGTGGCTTTAATTATTAAATCATTAACCGAAATTTTATAAGCGGGATTGCCATTTTCATCGATCTCGGCAACTTCATTTAAAGCTGAGCGAAGCTCATTAAGCTTGTCAATTTTGAATTCACATGACAAATAAAAATGCGGAACATTTTGTTTTGATTCAAGTAATCTTTTGGCGATAACTTTGCGAATATTGTTGTTTTTAATGACATAAAACTCTTGCGGATTGCGACGCACCGCCATTGAGCGTGAAGAGCCATTTTTTACAAAATCGATCACGTCGTCTTTGACAACTCTGCCATGCGGACCCGACCCATTTATCAAGGAAAGTGTAACACCTTCATCTTTAGCGATTCTTTTCGCTAAGGGGCTCGCCTTAACTATGTTGGCGTCCGAAGTTTTTTCAAGAATTACAACTTTTTCGACAACATTATTTTTATCGTTTTTGATTGGAGAGCTTGATTTTGAAGAATCATTTTTAGTTCCAACATTGGAAATATTTTGATTGCTTGAAACTTGATAAGAATCTAAAACTTTTTTATCCTCGCCATCAGCCAAAATCAGGGCGATACATGAGTTTACCGCAACATTCTCAGTTCCGTGTTGAACTAAAATTTTGCCCAAGATGCCTTCATCAACCGCTTCAACTTCCATGGTTGCTTTATCGGTTTCAATTTCAGCTATAACTTCACCAGCTTTAATTTTATCACCTTCTTTTTTAATCCACTTTGCGAGGTTACCTTCTTTCATTGTGGGAGAAAGCGCGGGCATTAATATTTCGATTGGCATTTTTGAGATAATTTTTGTTAATTTGTTAGTTGGGGATTTTCAAAAATGATATTTTTTGGCTTCTAAAAGTCTAGTTTTATTTGCGATTGTCAAAACCATCTCTAAGGCCCTCGGCTATAAAAACTAAAATTGTTAACAACAACGTAGTAATGAAAAATCCTGAAATACCTAACCAATAAGCGCTAAGGTTGTTTTTTCCTTGCGATAACAACTCGCCAAGCGATGGTGAACCTACTGCCAAACCCAATCCCAAGAAATCCAAAGCGGTTATGGTGGTAATTGAAGAAGCTAATAAAAACGGCAAGTTGGCGATAATAATCGGCGAGGCGTTTGGAAGAATTTGTAAAAAAATTATTCGCCAATGCGAGGCTCCCAAAGCTGTGCTAGCTCGTATAAAATCAAAATTTCTCAAGCGCAAAAATTCTGCACGAACATAAGAAACCACACCAATCCAGCTAAATGCAAGCATTATAACGAGGAGACTAAAAAAGCTTGGAACAATAATTGATGAGAAAATTATCAATAAATACATCACTGGAAGACTCGACCAAATCTCGATAAACCTCTGCAAAAATAAATCGATTTTGCCACCAAAATAACCTTGGATTGAGCCCAAAAAAATCCCGATAATTAATGAAAAAAAACTCAACATTAAACCAAAAAGTAACGAGATTCTAACGCCATAAATTATACGAGCTAAAACATCTCGCCCCTGATCATCAGTGCCGAGAATATTAGTAAAAGAAGGTTTCGAAGGAGCTCGCCCCTCTAATTTTAAGTTGATGGTATCAAACGAAAATTTTATTGGCGGAAATATCATCCAACCATTTTGATTAATTAAATCTTGAACGAACGGATCAGCATAATCTGCCGAAGTTTTAAGCTCACCGCCAAATTTTTGTTCGGATATTTGCTCAAAAATTGGAAAATAAAAATCGTTTTTATAACGAACCAATAAAGGCTTATCGTTAGCGATTAATTCAGCGAAAATTGTTAGCAAAAAAATTCCAACAAAAATTATTAACGAATAATAAGCTCGAGTGTTATTTTTGAATTTATCAACAAATTTCATACTTAAAATTTTTCAAGTTCGTGCAAAATTTTGTCGATTTGCGGAAGGATTTTTTTAATATTCAAATAAAATGCTTGCCACATAAATTCATTATTTTCTCTATATTCGTAGCGCTTTAGATTAAGAATTTTGCTAATTCTAAGATAATCTTTGCTTCCATATTTTTTGGAAAAAATTTCTAAAAAATGCAATTTCTGGTTTGAAAAAATTAGGTTTGTATACCCAGCTCCATGAGTCGCTATAATAAATTTGGCATTAAAGAAAGTTGCAACCTGCTCTTTAAAAGAAATATCTTCAAGTACAACAGTTTTAAAACCTCTTTTATGGAGTTCTTTTTGGAAAGATTTTTCGTTAAGATTCTTTCTAAGTCGAGCCCTATTTCGCGATATGTATATTAAATCTTTAGCTGTATAATCAAGGTTAGGAATTTGATATTTTTTTAATAATAAATCGCGCAAACCGAATATGGTTTCAGAAATTTGCGAATTGCGCTGATAATCATAAAAAGCATTATGAAAATGGTTAAAATAAATCAAATTTTCGCACTCAAAAAATGCGCCTTTTTCAACTAAAATAAATTTTACATAAGGAAAATTTTCTTCTATCAAATTATACAGTTCGCGCTGAACATGATTGGGATTATTTCTAACTAAAATCGAGATTGATTCTTGAGAGTTTTGATATTTTTTTAAAAAAAATAATAGCGGGAAAATATAATCAAAAAATATATGAAAATAATGTTTAACGCCCTTATGAACTCCAATTAAATTAATTACCGAGCCCTCAATTTTACATATTTTTTTTGGTCCTGTAGAAATTTTCACCCAATTTCTTGGAACTGTTCCACTTGTTGGCGCGATAACATTAAACAAGGATCCATTTTTATAAAGATTACAACCAGTATTTTCAGCAACCAAAATGTTTTTAAATTTTTTAGCAACAAATATAAAACCTTCTGAATCTTTCATTAAGATTAAATCCCGACCATCAATTTCTTCAAAACTTTTAGCAATATTATAAATCGAAAATTTGTTAGCTAAATTTGGATTTTTGGAGAAAAAATTTAGAATAATCCATTTAACATAACGGATCGAAAGCTTCTTTAAAAACTTGGGCATTTTTTTAATAAGAATTAGGCTTTTAGAGTTAAATCATGGCTAGAGTTAAATCATGGCTAGAGTTAAATC
>RFYG01000047.1 GCA_009925685.1 Pseudomonadota bacterium | reverse complement strand
ATTTTTTGATCTATAATTTGTGCCGAAGTTATCGAGGTCGATGTAAATAAAATTTTAATATTTTCAGAAAAATTTAATAATTCTTCGATTAAAACCCAAGCCGAATTTGACTCGCCAACACTTACGGCGTGAACCCATAATAATTTACAATTTTGTGGTGGGATTTGTGAAGTGATTGCAAATCTTTCGAGATAGCGCTCCTTGGACTCTTTGGATTTTATTTTGCGCCATAAAATATAGAAAAACAAAATTGGCAAAATTATGGTCGACAAAGCTTGATAAAAAATCATCAACGCTTTTCCCGATCCCTTCATTCAATGCCTCCAGCGTTTTTAATAAAGAATTTTTTAATACTTGGTAAAGAATTTATGATTCCCAACCCCAAATTGCGTATGCCAGAAACTGCGAAATTAGAATTTTCAAAAATTGAATTCAAAATATCGGTGGCAATAACCATTTTTTTTGAATTGGCGCGCGCCTTGGAATTGTAGTTTTTAATCAGTTCATCGGAGGAAAAATCTAGGCCACTCATAATGTATTTTGAGATCAAGTTTCGTAAAATTATAATATTTGCGATGGCCAAATTAAAACCTTGGCCAGCAATCGGATGGACACCGCACGCCGAATCACCAACCAACAACAACTTTTGGTGATGAAACTTGTTGGCCAAAACCATTGTAAGCGGATATGAAAATTTACGCGAAATAATTTCGCATTTACCGAGGCAATTCTCCATTTTTTTATGCAATTGTTGCAAAAAATTTTCATCATCTAAGTCAAGCAATGTTGAAGCCGTGCTATCATTAGTAATCCAAACAATTGAAGATTGGTTTAAATCTTGAAGAGGCAAAATTGCCAATGGTCCGCTTGGCAAAAATCTTTCGTAAGCCACTTGATTATGTGAGATTTGGTGATGGATTTTAAAAACAATGGCAGTTTGGTGATAATTTTTGATTGTTGTTGGAATTTTATATAATTGTCTAAGCTTCGAAAATCTGCCATCGCAGGCGATAATTAATTTAGACTGAATTGTTAAACCATTATCTAATTTTATAGTTGGAGACAAAGAAGATTCAATTTCTTGATAAAAATTGGGACAAAAAATCTGAATATTTTTTTGGTTAGAGATGCGCTTTTTTAAAGCTTCGAAGATAAAGTGATTTTCAATAATTAAACCGAATTGTTGATTTTTTTTATCAAACTCAGCGCCAATAAAATCAAGGACAAAAGGTGATTTATAGTCGGTAATTTTGATGTCAGAAATTTTTCCTGAAATTTTCTCAAGCTCTGAAAGAATTGAAAACTCATCAAAAAGTTTTAGCGACGAAGATGAGATGGCGTAGGCTCTTCCATCTTCAACGCGCGCATTTTCAAAAATTTGTTCCTTTTCGATCAATGCGATAGAAATCTGTGGCGAAATTTGTGCAAGAGCAAGCGCACAAGTCATACCTGCATATGAACTTCCGATGATTGCAATATCAAATTTTTGGTAATTCATGGAGGTAATTTTCGTGCGCTAAGATTTATTTACCTTGATATATTTTGATGATGTTTTCGAGCATTTTAAGAGCTTCTTCTTTAGGTCTTTGGAAAGTGTTACGACCAATGATAGAGCCATTTGAACCACCTTTATAAATTTGGCGAATTTCGTCATAAATTTCTTGCTCACCTTTAGCGTTACCACCAGAAAAAACTACAATTCTTCGACCATCAAAAGCAGTTTTCATAACATGTTTGACTCTTTCTTCGAGGGTGTTCATGGGGATTTTAAGTTTTTCGTAAACTTTGATGGCTTCAAGATTTTCAAGTGCTTGGGTTGGGGGCTTAACCTTGATGATGTGAGCTCCCAAAAGAGCTGCGATGTGAGTTGCGTAGGCACAAATATCCATAGCAGTTTCACCGATTTTGGATAAATCTCCTCCGCGTGGATAAGACCACACAACCACCGCTAAGCCGTTAGCCTTAGCCTCTTCAGATAAGGCGGTGATTTCTTCGAACATGTCGAATGCCGCATCAGAACCTGGATAAATAGTGAAGCCAATTGCTGAGCAACCTAAACGCAAAGCGTCTTTGATTGAGGCAGTTGTAGCTTGGTGTGGAGCGGTTCCGCCGTTATGAAGTGAGTTTGATGAATTAACTTTTAGAATTGTTGGAATCTGACCAGCAAAGGTGTCGGCACCAGCTTCAATCATACCCAGAGGAGCTGCATAAGCATTTAAACCAGCTTCAATTGCAAGCTCAAAATGATAATGCGGATTATAAGCCACCGGATTTATAGCAAAACTGCGATCAGGTCCATGTTCAAAACCTTGATCAACTGGCAAAATAACCATTTTACCAGTTCCGCCTAATTTTCCGTGCATCAAGATTCGCGCAAGGTTGGTTTTAGTTCCAGCATTATCACTTTCGTAATATGAAAGAATTTTTTTAACATTCGGAGAAATTTTCATAAATTAATTTGCTTTAAAAATTGCTTTAAAAGAGATTGGTTTTAAGGATTAATCTAAAAAGAGATTTGAAAATCAAAAGAGATTTGAAACTCAAATTTTAAATATTTTGTGGATTTTGAACGGCCATTTTTAAAATTTTAATTTTAATATACAATCCTTAAATAACCCTAAAATCATGGTCTAAAAAAACTTAATGAAGCTTTATTTGCTAGATTTTGTCTGTTGCAAATTTTTTTTTGAATAACTAAAGTTTCGCACCCAATTTTTTAATACTAAAATTCAATTTCAAAAAAATTTTATCTAAAAATTCTATCTAAAAAATTTCTCAAAAAAAATACCCCAAACTCGCCTAAAAAATAATTTTAAAATGCAACTTGAGATTGAAAAAAACAAAATTTTTAAACAAATAGAAAATTTTTATCCGCTAGAAATTAGTCAGCAAAAACTGCTTGAATCTTTTGTTTTGAGCATTTTGCAAGAAAATCAAAAATTCAATTTTATTGGCAAATCGACCATAAATGAAATTTGGCATCGCCATATTTTGGATTGCGCACAACTAATTCAATATATCCAAAATCCCCACGAAAAATTTGCCGATCTTGGTTCAGGCGCAGGCCTTCCGGGGGTCGTAATGTCAATTCTAGGTTTAAAGGAAATTCATCTAATTGAAAAATCTTTTCGCAAAGCTGATTTTTTGCGTCGTATTAAAAATATTTCAAAAAATCGTATTTTTGTTCACCAAGCAAAACTTGAAGAGCTTGAGAATGTGATTTTTGATTGCATTATGTCACGAGCCCTAGCTTCACTCGACAAACTTCTCGAATATTGTCAAAAATTTTTGAAAAAAGACGGTTATTGCCTTTTTTTAAAGGGTAAAAATTTATCCACCGAAATTGTCGAAGCCAAAAATAAATTTAACTTTGAATATGAGCTTTTTCCGAGTTTAACATCGAGTGAAAGCAACATTATTCGTATTAAAAATATATCAACCAAATAAAGGAGAAAAAATGCTTATTGGAATTCCTAAAGAAATTAAAGACCACGAATATCGTTGCGCCTCAACCCCTTCTGGAGTTAGAGAATTAGTAAATGCTGGTCACCAAGTGATTATTCAAAAAGGCGCGGGCGTTGCTATCGACTTTAGCGATGAGCAATACAAGGATTGCGGTGCCAAAATTGCCAATTCGGCTGAAGAGGTTTATGAAAAAGCAGAGATGATTCTTAAGGTTAAAGAACCACAAAAATCTGAATGCGATTTAATCAAAAAAGAGCAAATTATATTCTCTTACCTTCATCTCGCAGCTGAGGCAAATCTTACCAAACTTTTAATGAAATCTGGTTGCCGAGCTATCGCCTTCGAAACCGTTACGGCTAACGATAAGTCCTTACCCCTCCTAGCCCCAATGAGTGAGGTAGCTGGCAAATTGTCTATTCAAGCCGGGGCAAAAGCTCTTGAAAAATCTCAAGGCGGACGCGGTGTTTTATTGGGTGGAGTCCCCGGAGTTGAAAGAGCCAAAGTCGTAATTATTGGTGGAGGAGTGTCGGGAACTAACTCAGCAAAAGTGGCTATCGGCATGGGTGCGGAAGTTGTTATTCTCGATAAATCTTTAGCGCGCATTCGTTATTTATGCGATATTTTTGGCAACTCAGCCACAGTTCTTTACGCTTCAATTGAAAATATTGAAAAAAATGTTTTGGAGGCCGATTTAGTTGTTGGCGCAGTCCTAATTCCGGGAGCGTCGGCGCCAAAATTGGTTTCTAAAAAAATTGTTAAAGAAATGAAAAAAGGTGCGGTTATGGTTGATATTTCAATTGACCAAGGGGGTTGTTTTGAAACTAGTCGCCCCACTTCTCATAGCAATCCAACTTATGAGGTTGATGGAGTTATCCACTATTGCGTCACAAACATGCCTGGCGCAGTTGCCCGCACTTCAACCCAAGCTTTAGAAAACTCAACACTTCCCTTTACATTAGCCATTGCCAATAAAGGAATTCATAAAGCTCTCCGCGAAGACAAAAATCTTTTAGCCGGACTCAATATTTACGATGGCATGGTTACTTATAAGGCTGTCGCGGAAAGCCTTGACCACAAGTATTTTGACCCACAAGACTTTATTTAAATCTAGTTTGAGGGCCATAAATCAGGCCCTCAACTCGCTTAAAATTCATGAAAACTCTTCCAACAACTTCAGAACTAATCAAAAAATATCAATTACAAACCAAAAAATCTTTAGGACAAAATTTTATCTTGGATAAGAATTTTACCGACAAAATTGCGCGTTTGGGTGGCGATTTATCGCAATATGAAGTTTTGGAAATTGGGGCTGGCCCTGGGGGATTATCGCGCTCGATTCTTGATTGTGGGGCAAAAAAATTAGTAGTTATTGAAAAAGATCGAAGATGTATTTTAGCACTTCAAGAGCTAAAAGAATTTTATGGTGATCGACTAGAAATTATTGCCGATGATGCCTTAAAAATTGATGAAACAAAAATTTTCACCGGTGATAAAAAATTCAAAATTATTGCCAATTTGCCTTACAATATAGGCACTGTGTTAATTTTTAAATGGCTTAAAATCCTCCCAAAAATTGAATCGATGCACCTCATGCTTCAAAAAGAAGTGGCACAAAGAATTATTGCCAAAACTGGCGAAAATCATTATGGTAGATTGGCGGTGATGATTAATTTATTATGCGATACAAAGCTTAGTTTTTTGGTCAACAAATCGGTTTTTATCCCACCTCCCAAAGTAGATTCGGCAATAGTCGAAATTATGCCGTCAATAATCAAAATGGATAAACATGGTGATCAAAATTTATTTAAAAATTTTGAAATATTAGTATCACAAGCTTTTAATCAGAGGCGCAAAATGCTAAGATCATCTCTTAAAAATTATCTTATTCAGCGACAAATTCCTAAAGACAAAGCTGAAGATTTTTTTCACAAACTTAATATTGATCCAAGTTTGAGAGCTGAACAAATCACTATCGAACAATTTTGGAAAATTTCACAAAGCTAAGTTTTATTGGCTATTTTTTATTAACGAATCCACCACCGACTACCTTTTCGTTCTGCTTTTTTATATTTTTCAATTAATTTTAATTGCTCAGGTGAATAATGAACTCCACTCGTATCCATAATTTTTTTCCCAGTAGCTCCTTTTACCACTACTAAATTACTTGTATTCGTATTTCTAACTAATTTTTCAGCTTTTAATGGATCATGTCGTAAAGTTCTATCTAGTTCAGTAAATGTTGGGCTTTCATTATTCGGTTTCTTTCTTAAAGATGGAAGTTTTTGCGGATTAGGTGTTTCAGTGCGTTGTGGCGGTTCATCATCCGAGTCAATGCATTTTATAAGAAAACTACCAATAGCTTTGATTTTGGACCAAATTTTACTCAATAAATTTTTTTTTCGTTTATATATGAGATCTGATTGCGGATCTGGTTCCTGAGTATGTTGTTGTAATGGATGTGGTTGAGGCGATTGTTGTGATTGAGGAGATGGAGGTTGTTGGCTTGGTTGAGGCGATTGTTGTGGTCGTTGGCGTGGTTGAAGCGATGGTGGTTGTTGGCGTGGTTGAGGCGATTGTTGTGGTTGTTGGCGTGGTTGAAGCGATGGTGGTTGTTGGCGTGGTTGAGGCGATTGTTGTGGTTGTTGGCTTGGTTGAGGCGATTGTTGTGGTTGTTGGCGTGGTTGAGGCGAGAATCTTCTTTTTCTAATTTTTTCTAATAATTTTTTTCTTGATTCTTCTGTTCTTAACTCTTCTTCTCTTAATGCTTCTTTTCTTAATGCTTCTTCTATGTTTTCCCCTCTTATATTAGATGATTCTTCATCATCTTCTGGTGATGGGTGGGGTTTTTGAGGTTCTATTTTATAAGTATCTTGAACTTCTATTTTTTGGAGATCTTCGAAAATATTTTTTGGCATATATGATTTATTAATTATTCAAACCTAATAGAAGCACGTTTTTTTAGGTCATTTAAAAAGTTTTTGGTGGCCATCTCGAGTTTTCGATTAATGATTTGATTTTTAACATATTCAAACTCTTTGTTTGAAATGTTGAAATCGGTTTTTTTGTCACGTAACTCATAAATATGCCAACCATCTTCGAGAATGATTGGTTCAGAAAATTCACCAATTTTCAAATTTTTAATTTTGTCTAAAATTTTTATATTTAGTTCAAAACTCCACAACCAACCAATATTTTCAGAGTTTCGCAAATTAACTCGTACGATTTTTTCAAAAATTTTTATAAAATCTTTTTTGAATTTTAATTCTTGATAAAAACTATTTGCTAAAGCGCCGGAATTTAAATCATTTCCGATTAAATAATCTATCAATAAATATTTTTTATTTTGGCCGGTGATTTTTTCTTTTTCCAGCCATTCTTTGGCTTCAATCATGCTAACGCTGATTGTTGGCCTAATAACTTCTTCAATTATTTTTTGCCAAATTATTTCGGCTTCAATTTGATGTTGAAAAATTTCTATATCTAGTTGGTTATTTTTTAAAAAATTTAAAAAATTTTTGAAATTTACAAAGTATGTTTCGGCATAATTATTGACATATTCATCGATTTGAGAGCGATCAATTTGAAGATTGTAAAACTGAGCTTTTTGGCGAATTAACTCCTCTTCTATCATGCGCTCAATCAAAATTTTTTGCCAAGAATTTTTAAGTTCTTTTGAATTTAGTTTTTGCCTGCCCGATTTGATTAAAAATTTTAACCTATCAGAAACTTCATTTTGAGTAATAATTTTGTGATTTACAAAAATTTGTGAAAATTTTGATGATGAGTTGTAAGTTGGGGATAGTCTTGTGTAGCCCGTTTGAGGAGCTTCGGAAGGACCAAGATTGGGGTTACTTTGCGCAAATGCTGGGAAGCAAAATGCCAACAAAAATAACCCCAATAAACCTCTCATTATTTTTTGATGATAGAATTATATAAACCAATACCGCGAATTAAATCTAAAGCTCTGGCGAGTTGATAATCTTTTTGATAAACATCGATATTGTCGTCGGAAATTTTATTTTTCTCAAATATTGTTTTGGTTGATTTTTCGATTGCTTGCTGAATTTCGATTTCGATATGACCTTTTAAATCAGCTTCCGATTCTCTTTCATTAGTTTTTTGCTTTTCTATGGAAGCCTGAGTAAGTTCAATATCTGGCTCAATTCCGGTAGCTTGAATTGATCGACCCGAAGGAGTATAATAAAGAGCTGTGGTCATTTTTATGGCTCCCTGATTAGCATCCAGCGGAATAATTGTTTGAACCGAACCTTTGCCAAAAGATTTGGTTCCCATTATAACCGCTCTTTTATGATCTTGAAGGGCACCAGCTACAATTTCAGAGGCCGAGGCTGATCCTTCATTGATTAAGACCACAACCGGCAAATTTGGAACAAGCGACTGGTTACTATCAGTTTGGAATTCTTTAACAAGACCCGCCCTACTCTTGATTGAAACTACCGCTTTACCTTTATCTAAGAAACCAGCACTGACATTGATTGCTTGATCGAGCAAACCACCCGGATTATTGCGTAAATCAAGCACTAATCCTTTAAGATTTTTTTCACCAATCAGAGTTTTAAGTTTTTTTAATTCAGCCTGAAGGCTTTCGAAGGTTTTTTCCGAAAAAGTAGTAATTTTTATATAGGCTACATCATTGAATCTGTAGGCTTTAATCGGCTTTATTTTGATAATGCGACGAATAATTGTTTTTTCAAACGGTTCTTTTTCTCCTTTGCGGAAAATGGTTAATTTAACTGGCGTATTTGGCTTGCCACGAATTTTTTTAACAACTTCATCAATTTTCATGCCATAGCTAGATTTTCCATCGATTCTGATAATATAGTCACCAGATTTAATTCCCGCCCTGAATGCAGGAGTATCATCAATTGCCGAAACAACCTTTGCGACTGACATTTCGGTAGTTATTTCAATTCCAACTCCACCAAATTCACCTTTGGTATGAATTGACATTTCTTTAAGATCATCGGAATTTAAGAATGACGAATGCGGATCAAGCGATGAAATGATACCCGAAGCCGCAGATTCGTAGAGCTGGTCATTAGACTTTTCGTCGACATAATCTTTTTTTACTCTTTCCAAAACTTGCTCAATGAATTTATCAGAATATTTGGATTTAGATGATAAAGATTTATTAGAACTTATTTGTGCAAATGAAATTGCCGAAAAAAAACCCAATAAAGTAGAAACAAAAATTATTAAACCAAGTTTAAGGGCTTTCATAAGAACTAAAATGTTTAATTAATGCTGGAGAATTTAAGGTGACTTTAGACGATGTTAAGTCGAAAACTACTCGATACCATATTCGTCTTTTACCAACTGCGTGATATTAGCTGGTGGCTCATCTCCGTATGCTGAATATAGTATTTTACCATATTTTTCGAGATGAATGATATCGTCATTTAGAGCTTTTAAAAAAAGTTGTACTTTTAACCTCTCAACCAAAACATAATACCAAGCATTACGCCCAGCATCAACACCTTTGACTAAATATATGTATTGAGCCAAAGCTCTTTTTTGTGGATCGACGGCTTTCCTAGGACTTTGATCAATAATGTTGTTGATGTCAGCATTTTGAGAATTTGTGTTTTGAGAATTATATTCTTGGTAAGATGAATTTTGGAAAGGGTTGGTTGAAGTAAAAGAACTTTTTTTGCCATATCTTTCAGAAAATGATTTTTGCTCGTTCATATGATTGTTAGTTAGAAATTAAGAGTTAAAAGTGTTATTATTATTTTGCTTTAACCACCAATCGTTAATTGGTTTTTTTGGACCGCACGGGCCAAATTTATTGGATACGCAAGGACTTTTGACATCCACAACTTTGCTAGAACATGATGAGATAAAAAAAGTCAACAACAAGAATATCAAAATGTTTTTCATTGGGTTGTTTTAAAAAAAAATTAATATATGATTAAGATTGAATACTGGTGATTAATTATGGTGAATAATTTTGGCGATTAATAATTTCTGGCCAAATTTAGATTCGATAATTTTCTTTTGCAATTTTAATTTAGTTTTTTTTAGGTTTGAAAAATTTTATTTCCGATAAAACTCTGATAATTGGTTTAGGCCTAATCGGTGGCTCAATTGCCAAATCTTTTAAACTCCAAGAAATATCTAGAGAGATATGGGCTTATGATCTTGATTATGAATCAATTGAGTCGGCAAAAAATCAAAAAATTATAAATGGTTTTCAATTGCTCGATGACAATCTTGCCGATTTTGATTTAATTGTGCTATGCGCTCCCCTTAATCAATATCAAAATATTTTCCAAAAAATTCACAATAAAATTAATTCTAAAGCTATTTTTTTCGACATTGGTTCAGTAAAAAATTTCACTTTCAAAAACATTCCAAGCAACTTTATCCCTTGTCATCCAATTGCGGGAAGCGATAAAACCGGATATGAAAATTCAAATGAAAATTTATTCTTCGATAAAAAGTTTATTATTTGCAAAAAAATCGACAATTTCATCGATTCTCCTATCGCTAAAATTACAACTAAATTGGGTGCAAAGCCGATTTTTTTAGAACCAAATCTTCATGATAAAATTTACGGATTAGTTTCGCATTTACCGCAATTTTTAGCCTTTTTATGCGCCGAAAATAGCCCCAAAGAATTTCCTAATGAACTCATAAAAAACGCCTTCAGACTTGACCAATCAAATCCACAAATTTGGGGCGATATTTTTGAATTGAATAAAAAAAATTT
>RFYG01000046.1 GCA_009925685.1 Pseudomonadota bacterium | reverse complement strand
AATTTTGCCATAAATTCTTCGATTCCTTCCAATTGTAAAAAAATCATAAAATTTTTTATCAAAAATAATTAGTTGAATTTGATTTTTTGATATTTCTATAATGCCAAGAACAATCAACGTTTGAAGCGCTTATTATGAAAATCAATTTCTACAAAATATCTATTATTCAAATTTATTTTTTTTTAATTTTTATGAGTTTTTTTACTAATTTCTTTCAATCAACATCCGGTTTTTCAAAATCATTTTCTAGCGATCCAAATACTCAAAACAGTAAAACTCCAAATGATCAAATAACCTCAAATTCTCAGGCTCAAAAGCCACTTGAAAATGTTTACAATTTTAAATTTATTAAACTAATCGAGCAAACCACTTTTGATTTGGCGGAGTTTAAAAACAAAGTTATTTTGATAGTTAATACCGCTTCGAAATGCGGATTTACCAAGCAATATGAAGGTCTCGAAAAGCTTCATAAAAAATATTATGATCGAGGATTAATCATAATCGGAGTACCAAGTGCTGATTTTGGTGGTCAAGAATTTGAATCCAATTCTGAAATAGTTAGTTTTTGTAAATTTAATTATGGCGTAAATTTTTTGATGACCCAAAAAGAATCGGTTATTGGCAAAAATGCTCACCCTTTTTATAAATATGCTAAGGATCAGTTAGGTTTAATTGCGAGTCCAAAATGGAATTTTCATAAATATTTGATTAATCGCCAAGGTAAGATAGTTGATTATTTTATTTCAAGCACAGAACCAATGAGCGACAAAATTATCAAATCAGTTGAAAAAGAGTTAAATAACTAAAATTAGTTTGAATAAAATGAAGAATAAAATTGCGGTGGTTGGAGCTGGTTTTTCGGGAATAATTTTATCAAATATGTTAAAAAACCTAGCCGAAGTTAAAATTTTTGAAAAAGCCCGTGGAGTTGGCGGGAGAATGTCTAGTCGCACCAAAGATAATTTTAATTTTGACTTTGGGGCGCAATTTTTCATTGCCAAGAATCCTGATTTTAAAAAATTTCTTGAACCTTTTATCGAAAAAGGACTTTTAAAATCGTGGTGTGGAAGCTTTGCTGAAATTGATAATTGCAAAATTACCTACCAAAGACCGTGGAACCTTGAAAAAAATCATTTTGTTCCCGTACCAAAAATGAATAGTTTTTGTAAAGAATTGGCAAAAGATTTGGACGTGACCTTGCAAGTTAGGGTTGCAAAAATCAAAAAAAATAATCATTTGTGGCAATTATTTGATGATAATGAAAATTTTTTAGGTGAATTTGATTGGGTATTTTGTTCGATTCCATCTCCCCAATTACTCGATTTGGCGCCATCTGATTGTAACTTTTACAACCAAATTAATAATATTAAAATGTTGGGTTGTTTCTCGTTAATGTTGGGTTTGGAGAGTAAACTTAATTTACCGTTCGATTTTGGATTGGTTAAAAACTCGATTATTTCATGGATTAGTTCAGAAAGTTCAAAACCAGATCGACCCAATTCAGCGTGTTATACAATCCTTGCTAGAAACAACTGGGCTGACCACAATATTGATGTTGATATTGAAATAGTTAAACAAAATTTGCTTGATGAATTTATTAAAATTATTGATCAAAAATTACCTAAAATTCTTCATTGTGATATCCATAGATGGCGCTATGCAAATATTGCTAAACAAGAAAATTCCAGCAGTTATTTTTTAGATCCCAAAATGCAAATCGGGGCTTGTGGTGATTGGTTTATTCACGGTCGAGTCGAAGCTGGTTATTTGAGTGCCAAAAGATTATTTGAGAATTTTAATAAATTATAAAATTGACAACTCTTCATAAAAACTTTGAAAAATTAAAAGAAGACCTGAATTCAACTTACAAAAATCTTGCCCAAAACCAAAATTCCTTAATAAATTTTGATGATAATTTAATAAATAATTATTTTATTTGGGATCAAAATATTGTTGATTTTGAAACTTCATCAAATACGCAAAATCTTGAGCTCAAGGGCTTTAAACCTAAAATTGACGAAAAAAATTTTAGTGAAAATTTGGTTTTGCTAAAAATGCGTCCTTCAATTGATTTGAGCCTTTGCTATCGGTTATTTCACAATCCACAAATTCATCATGAATTTCGCTCACAAATAAATTTTGACAATAATTTTAAAATTGAACCGCACAAAATTTTTGATGATTTTGAAAAGGCAAGATTATTGTGCAGAGTTAATGATATTTATCTTGGAATAGCGCTTAATCTGTTAAATAAAATCGAACAAGATATTTCTTCGGTCTCCTCTTCGAATCTTGATTTAATTGTTGTTGGCGAGATTTATCGACAACAAATTTTACCTCAAACTAAAATTTTTATTGATAGTTTGGTCAATAATTTAGACCCAAAAATTTATCAAAATATTCTAAATTTGGTAAATTATATTGACGATCAAAAAACATACTCAAAGTTAGTAAAATCAATAATCGAAGAACTATTATTTGATGATCAAACTCAAAATACAAATTCAGAAAATAATCCTAAGTTTGATGATGATAAAAAATCCCCAGACCAACAAAATTTTGGCGCTAAAACAGTTGAGCATGAGCAATTGGCTTTAAATCAAGAAAGCGAAGAAACCTTAATTCAATCTCAAGATATTTCTCGAGAACAGGGAATTGAAATTGAAAATCTTGATCAATCAAATTCATCTTCCTCAAAAATTAATGATGTAACTGAAGACAAAAACAAAATTGAATTTGTTAATTCTTATCAAATTTATACTAACCAATTTGATGAAATAATTTATCCCAAAAATTTTATTAAAAAATCCGAGCTAGAGCTTCTCAGAAGGCAACTTGATTTAAAAATCTCTAAATTAAATTCGATATCAAAAAAAATGAGCCTTAAACTCAAGCGAAAATTATTGTCCAAAAAAAATAATTATTTTGATATTGATGCGAGCTTTGGAGTTCTTAACCGCAAAAGATATGCTAATCTGGTGATTTCGCCAATGATTGAAGATATTTGGATCAACATTCGCAATCATGAATATAATGATACCGCTCTTACAATTTTACTCGATAATTCAGGTTCGATGCGTGGAAATCCTATTGTCATGAGCGCTTTAGCTTGTCAAATTATTGCCGAAATTCTCGAGAAATTTTCTATAAAAACCGAAATAATTGGTTTTACTACTTCAGATTGGAGGGGTGGAAGGGTCAGAAAATTATGGGAAATGGCGGGCCGTAAAAAAAATCCCGGTCGATTGAATGAGCTTCGCCATATTATATATAAAAGCTTTAACCAAAGTTTTAAAAAAGCCAAAGTGAATTTGGGTTTAATGTTAAAAGAGGGTATTCTTAAAGAAAATATTGATGGCGAAGCGCTTTTATTTGCTAGGTCGCGTTTGATGCAACAAACCCAAAAAAGAAAAATTCTGATGGTAATTTCCGATGGAACTCCAGTTGATGATTCTACCGCTTCCGCTAATGATTCTGATATTTTAACTCATCACCTGAAGCATGTAATAAATATAATTGAAAAGCAGGGAAAGATTGAAATTATTGGCGTGGGGATTGGTCATTCTACTGACGATTTTTATAAAAATTCAATCGCCATTAAAAGTCTTGATGAACTAGGAGATGTAATGATTGATAAAATTATTAATGTTTTGTAAGGGTAAATTTTGGAGTCAAATAATTAAAAATTTCTTTTAAAAAATTGATAATCATCAAAAATATTAATTAACAATAATCTTCCAGATAAAGTTTTGGACCTAAATCAAAAAATTCTTCATCGTGAGTAGCCATAATTACCAAGCCTTTATCCCTAATTCTATTTTTGATCAAATCATATAATTTTTTGCGCCATTCTTTATCAAGATTGCTTGATGGTTCGTCAAGAAGCCAAATTGTAGCGGGGCAGGCCAATAATTTAGCAAGCATTACGCGTTGTTGAACTCCAGTTGATAAATTTTTTACAAATTGATGACGTTTTTCGGCAAGATCAAAAAATTCAAGCGCTGAATTAAGCGTTAATTCGGTTCCATTAAGTTGAGAATAAAATTTGAGATTTTCAAAAATAGTTAATTCTGGTTTGAGAAAATTTTTGTGACCTAGATATTGAAGATCGCCATTAAAATCGTCGCGAAAATTTTTGATATTTTCGTTGCCCCATAAAATTTTACCTTGGTTGATTTCGTAAATTCCTGCGATTATTTTTAAAAGTGATGATTTTCCGCAACCGTTTTTTCCAGTAACAATTAATGCGCTGGAAATACTAAGTGAAAATGATAAATTTTTAAAAATCGTTTTATAGTTTTTTTCAAAACTAATATTTTCAAGCGTTAACATTAAAATAAATTTATGGTAGAATTATCCACTTGTGAACATGGTCCCGACAAACCAAAATATTTGGTGGTTTTATTGCATGGCTATGGAGCTAATGCAGAAAATCTTATTGAGCTAGCTTTTGAATTTCAACCTATAATTCCCGATGCATATTTTATTGCCCCCAATGCTATTGAGCCTTGGGAGGGTGGATTTCCAAATTGTTATCAGTGGTTTTCATTATATTCGGGTGTTGAGAGGAAAGTTTTAGAACAATTGGCTCCCAATATTAGAAAATCAAATCAAATTTTATTAGGTTTTATAAATCAGCAATTGAATAGATTTAATCTAACGCCAGACAAACTTATTTTAGTTGGTTTTTCGCAAGGTAGTATGATGGCGATTTATCAGAGTTTAATTATGGCCAATAAAATCGCTGGAGTTATAAGTTTTTCAGGAAAAGTTGTTGAACCAAATAGCGTTGGCGATAAAATTATTTCTAAACCAAATATTTGTTTGATTCACGGCACCAAAGATTTAGTTTTACCTTTTGAATGTTTTAATGAAGCACAAAAAATTCTTAATAAATATGGGGTGCCGTTTGAAGCTCACGCCATCGAGCACTTGGATCACGCGATTGACAGAAGAGTAATTGCAATAGCTAAGAATTATTTATTAAAAATTATTCGTTAAATTTTTTGAACAAAATTGCCTTAGCAAGCCTTTGATTAGGCTAAATAATACTTATTGCATCAAAAAATCTTTAAGATTAAAATCCCCGCTCAATTTTTAAATATTTTTAAAAATTCTTAGAATCAAATTTTTTTTTCCATAAAATTATAATAATTCACAAAATGGCTAGAATCACTGTTGAAGATTGTGTTAAAGTTGTTCCAAATCGCTTTGAACTATGCTTAATTGCTAGCAATCGAGCCAAAGCAATTTTATCAGGTTCAAATACCGCTCTTGATCGCAAAGAAAAGCCATCGGTTATCGCTCTTCGAGAAATCGCTAACGAGGTGGTTGATGTTAATTTGGTTCGCGAAAATATTATAAATTCAATCAAAAATCGAAATCTGACTGAAATTTCAAACACCACTGACGAAAATATAGTCGAGGCAATCAGTGAAGAATCTGAGCCAAATCTGGTCCTTAAAGACGATACTTTCGTTTCTGAAAATATCGAAGTAAACGACTAGTCGCAGTTAACTATTCAACTCGATTAATTCTTTAACATGCTAAGCTCCACTGAATTAATCAACAAAGTAAAAAGTTACAATCCTTCCGCAAACTTCAATCTAATCCAAAAAGCTTATATTTTATCGAGAGATGCTCATGGTTCTCAAAAGAGACATTCGGGAGATAGCTATTTTTCTCATCCCGTTGCGGTAGCCGAAATTATTGCTGACCTTAAGCTTGACGAACAATCGATCATTACCGCATTACTTCATGATGTAGTCGAGGACACCGAAATTGCGCTTCACGAAATAAACGATATTTTTGGCGATGATGTGGCCTATTTGGTTGATGGCGTAACCAAGCTTGGAAAAATTGATTTATCCAATACTTCGGAAAATGAAAGATTAGCCGAGAATTTTCGTAAACTGGCCATGGCCATGTCGCAAGATTTAAGAGTATTAATGGTTAAACTGGCTGATCGACTTCATAATATGAGAACTCTTCACCACGTTCCATCGCGTGAAAAAAAAATTAAAAAAGCTCAAGAAAGTCTCGAAATATATGCCCCACTTGCCGGAAGAATTGGTTTAAACAAAATTAAAGATGAAATTCAAGAATTGGCATTTGAAGTAATTGACTCTCAGGCCAGGCATCAAATTGTTGATAAATTAGCCGAGATTCGTGAAAAAAATAAGGATTTGGTTGATAAAATTCTTCAACAGTTAAATTCAATATTTGAACAAGAAGAATTTGTTTGCGAAATTAGTGGTCGTGAAAAAAAGCCTTATTCGATTTGGTTGAAAATGAAAAGACAAAATATCGGATTTCATAATCTGCACGACATCATGGCTTTTCGTATTGTAGTAAAAAATATTGGCGAATGTTATCGGGCTCTTGGGGTTGTAAATTCAAATTTCAATATGATTCCCGGAACTTTTAAGGATTACATCAGTACACCAAAAGAAAATGGTTATCAATCACTGCATTTGGCGATTCTTGGTCCATTCAACAAAAAAATTGAAATTCAAATTCGTGATCACGCCATGCACGAGGTTTCGGAGCTAGGAGTCGCGGCGCATTGGAACTACAAAGAAAAAATATCAAAAAAAACCAAAAATAAAATTTCAGCTTTAGAGGGCGAGAACAGGCAATATCGCTGGATTAGAGAGTTGATAAGTATGTTTGAAAATTCAGAAAGTGCCAGCGAGGTTCTGAAAAATAATAAATTATCAATGCACAGCGACGAAGTTTTTTGTTTTACGCCTAATGGCGATATTTTTAACTTGCCAATTAGCGCCACTGTCCTTGATTTTGCTTATGCTATTCATTCCGAGGTTGGTAATAATTGTATTTCTGCAAAAGTTAATGGCGCCATTGCTCCTTTAAGGCAAAGGCTTGAAAATGGTGACCAAATTGAAATAATAACTTCAAAAAATTCAAAACCATCACCAAACTGGCTTCAATTCGTTACCACTTCAAAAGCAAAAACATCAATTCGTCACTTTATTCGTAGTGAGAAATACAATGAATATAGTGCGCTGGGTAAAGCTATTTTACATAAATATTTTCAATCAAAAAATGTTGATTTTAGTGAGGCAATTCTTGAAAAAGCATTAAATAAATTTGGAAAAAAAACTATTGCCGATTTATGTTTTAGAGTGGCTGAAGGCAGTATTTCGAGGCAAGATATTTTTAAGTCTATCTATCCGGATTATGAGATTGAAAATAAGAATTTAAAAGTAGTCAAATCTTCGTCAAATTCCAAAAAAAACAATTATTCTCTTCCAATTGAAGGTTTGGTTAATGGCATGGCAATTCGATATGCCGGTTGTTGCAGTCCAATTCCGGGTGATGCAATTGTTGGAATAATCAACACCGGAACTGGCGTTACCATTCACAATCAAATTTGTTCAAATTTAAAAAATTTAGCCCTCAATCCTCAGCGTGTTTTAGATGTCTGTTGGAAATCAGAATCCGAAATTGGCGAGCAATCTTATTCTTCACAAATTAGAGTTGTAGTTGAGAACAAAAGTGGCGCTCTTGCAGAAATCACAAATGCAATTGCCAAAAAGAAAATGAATATTGGTCACATTAAAACTACAAATCGCTCAATTGATACTTTTGAGGTTGTTATAAATATTGATGTAAAAAGCGTTAATCATCTGGAAGAAATACTAACCGCGTTAAGAATGTCGAAAAAAACTATTGAAGTTGAAAGGTTGGCGGGGGTTATTTTATGAGTTTCGATTCGCAATTGATAAATCAATATCATCAAATTTTTCATGAATTATTAGCCAAAAAAATAATGGTAACTTGTGCTGAATCATGCACAGGAGGGCTTTTAGGAAGCCTTTTTACTGAAATTGATGGCTCTTCAAAAGTTTTTGAAAGAGGTTTTATAACATATTCAAACTTAAGTAAGATCGAGATGTTAGGAGTTGATGAAAATCTAATTAAAAAATTTGGGGCGGTTAGTGAGCAAGTTGCATTAGCTATGGCCAAAGGAGCGATACAAAACTCCAAAGCGCAACTCGCAATTGCAATTACTGGGATTGCTGGCCCTAGTGGCGGAACAATCGATAAGCAAGTCGGGACGGTTTTTATTGCTTTAGTCAGCGATGATTATCAAATTGTAAAAAAATTTATTTTTACCTCAAAAAACCGTCAAAACAATCGTGAATCAAGCGTTAGAGAGTCATTACTTTTAATCAAAAATTACCTTAATTTATGATTGTTTTGGGTATCGAAACATCCTGCGATGAGTCCGCTGTAGCTATTGTAGATGATAATAAAAATATCTTATCCAATATAATTTTTTCACAAGTTGATTTGCATAAAGCCTTCGGAGGTGTTATTCCAGAATTATCGGCTCGATCGCATCTTGAGGTAATTGATAATCTTATTATCCAAGCTTTAGATGAGGCTAAATTGGATTTTAAAGATATTGATGGATTTGGCGCCACTTGCGGACCGGGTTTAATTGGTAGTGTTATTGTTGGAATGGCTTGCGCCAAAACCTTATCAGCCATTTTTAATAAGCCATTTTTGGCAGTAAATCACCTAGAAGGGCATGCCCTAACTGCTAGGTTAACCAATAATATTGAATTTCCTTATTTGTTGCTTTTAGTTTCGGGTGGGCATTGTCAAATTCTAATCGCGAAGGGTTTGGGTGATTATGAAAAAATCGGCGAGACTATAGATGATGCTTTGGGAGAAGCGTTCGATAAAGTTGCTCAAATGCTTGGCATGCAATATCCGGGGGGGCCTGAGATCGAAAAATATGCTAAAAAAGGCGATGCCAAAAGATTTAAATTTCCAAAGCCCTTGATTGACGCCAAAAATCATCAAAAAATTTATGATTTTTCTTTTTCTGGCCTTAAAACAGCCGTTAGAAGAGAAATAGAAAAAATCACCGGCGAAGATTTTAGTTATAAAATTTCATCAGATAAAATTGATGAAAAAACCAAAGCCGATATAAGCGCTTCCTTTCAAAATATTGTAGCAGAAATTTTGATAAATCGTTTGCAAAATGTTGTTCAAAAACATCCATATTTTTCAAACAAAACAAATCCACTAATAAAAAATCTGGTTTTAGCTGGTGGCGTTTCGGCCAATAAATATCTTATCTCATCTTTAGAAAATTTTGCACAAAATAATGATTTAAAAATTGTTTCCCCACCCCTAAAACTCTGCACCGATAATGCTTCGATGATTGCTTGGGTTGGGATTGAAAAACTGCAAAATAATTCAATTGATAGTTTAGATTTCGTTCCAAAGGCAAGATGGTATTTAGATAAGCCATCAAAGTGATCAAAAATTTATACTAAATGCCATTTAAAATACAGCCAGTTAGTTTTTAATTGACTTCAAATCATTTTAAAAAATATGATTTGCCGAAAGTTGCAAAGGTCCAAAAACTTATTGTTCCAAATAAAGTTTTATTCAAAAAATCTTACAAAATGGTAGAAAAATATTTTTTAAATTATGCCAAATCTTCAAGTTACGAAGGTTTTGCTGATATACAATTTTCTAAAAAAATTGATATTTTGTTTGTTGACTCAAAATTTGATGATAAACAAAATTTTTGTGTAACATTAAATTCTAACAACACTTGTAAAGATGCCTTGCCGTTGGACAAATTCTCCAATATCGGAGCTTCAATTTTATTATTTAAAATTGCGGGAGATGATTACAAAAATTCACAAGTGTTTTACCAAAAATTACAAGAAAATATTCAGAATTTTAAAAACTATTTTGTTATTCGAATTAATCACAATGCAAATATCTCAAAATCATTGGAAGAATTGTTGAAAGTTTCGGAGAATATTTCTGATATTTATTATAATTTTCTGGCGATGGGTTTAAGTGGAGAAATTTATTTTATAAATAATAGCGGTGTGGTATCAAATTTAGCCATTAATTCGATTGCTAGTAAATTGCGTTTTGACATTGAGAACATTGTTAAAGAAGCCAAATTATCTATTAGTGAATTCAAAAACTTTTTAGAAAAAAATAATTACAAATCCCTTATAAATCCTGACGATTTTGATAGTTTTTTTGAAGAAGAAGGGTTTGACGATTCAACCGATGATTCGATGTATAGTTTTGAGGAAGTAGAAACAATGATAGGAAGAGGAGATGCGACAGATGTGGGAGAAAATAATAAAATTGAAGCTCCGATATTGGAGAATTTGTCCAACGGCAAGGCATCTTTAC
>RFYG01000045.1 GCA_009925685.1 Pseudomonadota bacterium | reverse complement strand
CCATTATATCCAATACCTCTTTTTATTCTTTCAAAACCTAATTGAAGTATTCTTTGGTATTCTCTTGCGTTACGTATAAATTCTGCTTCACTTGTTGAAATATCCATTGCAGAAGCCGCATTGGTTGCTGTTGTTCCTTCTAAATTTGATAAAGCACCATAACCTTGTAATTGTGAAATAGATTCAAGGAATTGCTTACCTTTTAATTGATTGTATTTAGCCATAAATCCAGCCGCATCAGTTCCAGCAACTTTTCGAGCAAAAGGTTTATAGGTTGCACCAACAACATCTTTAAAACCTTCATGTTTTAACAAATCATCAACTAATTTAACAGTTGTTTGTGTATTTTGTTCAATTTGTGGTAATTTAGAAATTTGCTCTCCCCTAAATTGCCCTATTTTTTGTTGTTGCTCTTTAAATGCTCCAAGAGTCAATCCTTGTTCGCTTGCCATTTGTCTTTCTTGTTCGGCATTTAATAATTCGCCTCTTGATTTCATAATATCTAAAGCACCTTTTTGTAAATCTAGTTTGCCTTTTTGAATATCGATGCCAATTTTACCTTGTTGTAAACCTTCAGTTTTAATTTGTGCAGCTTGATATTGTTCTTTTAAATCCTGCTCTCTGCCTTTTAATCTAGAAGAAAGGCGTTTAAATTCAAGAATTGCTTCTGGTGATTTTTCCGATGGTAAAGGTAATTCTCTTCCTGTTGCTTCACGATATTCATTGTGCATTTGTTCCCATTTTTTTTGAGAAAAAGCATATTGAGGCATTGAAGCGTATGAGTCTAAAACTCTAGCTCCTTGAATGTCAGAATATTCTTGTTGTTTTCTTATTCCTTCTGCACGAGTTGGGTTGTAGGCTGCAAGTTGGCGTAAAGCATTAGTATCACCCATCGAAGCAGTTTTAGATAAAATATTTTCTGCTTCCACTTGAGCTAATTTATATTTATTAATATCCATCTCTTGTTGAGCAGCAAGCATTTGTAATTGGTTAGCTCTTGCTTGCTGACCAAATTGGTATCCTCTTAAAATGCTACCTACATAATCTGGAACTTGTTGTTGAATTAAATCCATTTTTATTGTAAATTAGTATTCATTGTTCCCATGCCAGCATTTATAAATGCCCTAGAATTATATTGACCGCCACCAGTTGAAGAAAAGCCTGAAGGTGATTTTGGAATAGAACCCATGCCTTGTATTCCCATTCCAAGTAAGCTTCCTCCAATTTGACTTAATCCACCGCCAATAATGTTACCCATTTGAGCATCACGATTAGCCATAGCCATTCCTTGACCTAAAATACCTTGTTGTAATGCAGAAGCCATATTAGACCCTGCAAACAACTCTGCGTTACTCATTGATGTAGCGGCATTTTGCCCAATTCCTGCAAGTCCTTGTAAATATCCAACTTGATTGCCAAATTCTTGAGAAGCTGTTCCTTGAGCAAATTCTTCTAAAGCTTTCATTGCTCCGCCTGATTTTAAACCACCTCTAGAAGCTAGTAAATTTTGTATTGAGTTTTGACCTTGTTGTAATCTAAATTGGTATCCTGGGGATTGCTCTAAGCGATTTTGCACTGCCGTAGGATCGCCCGTAAGATATTGTTGAAGCAAGTTTAATCCACTTCTTCCTGCTTGTTCGTATGGTTGTTGATATGATATAGCTTTATCTCTACCTTGACGCATTTGTGCAAGGTAAGCATCCATTGCATTTGCTTGAGCTTTTGCTGCTTTTTTTGCTGATTTGTTAGCAAAATATCCTTGACCTATCATTCCGCCGCCAATTAATCCAGCACCACTAATTGCTACAGTTGCAAAAGTCATTTATCCTCCAATAAATTTGATTGAATCCATGACAGATCACTTTCATGGACTAATTCATTTTGTAAATCTTCTACTAAAGTGTGTTCGCTATGATGGATAGTTGACCAAATTGTTTCTTCGTGAACATAAATTAATCTTTTAGTTCCTGCTTTTGAAATCCAAGTTGCTGGGGCTTTAATACGACTTACTCCATCTGGAGTCATAATTGATACATCGCCTTTAGATAAAATGCTTACATGATCAAAATTATGAACCTTTCCTGTTAAAAGTATATCTTTAGGAAGAGTGATTTGTCTAGTATATGTTTTATTGCAAATAAAATGCTCTAAAGGAAGTTCTTTTGCAGTTTGCTCAGAACCTTCAAAATAATTTTTTAAAAAATATTCTGCCAATTCTATTTTTTCAATGTTAGAAAGAATTGATAAATCTTTATTGTATTTTTCAGCTATAGCGGGCAGATTGAAACAATCCATTATTTTGAGTCTCTAGTTTTTTACGCATCATTTACTCAAATATTACTTAATTATTGATTAAGTATTTTTAGTGTCAAGAAAATTATTTCTTTTTTCCACCTTTTTTAGTTCCACATTTTTTCATGTGTTTCATTGATTGTTTCATTGATTTTTTTTCTGATTTTACTGGTTTCTTTTTCATAAATTGATTTTTTTGTAATTTAAATAAATCTTCTATATTAGCTTCTAGGATTATTTCCCCGCAAGCTAAAGGCGATTCTTTATCTGATTTTTCTTTAAAAAAATCTTGAAAAGATTCTGTATAAGAATTACCCCAAAGAATTTGGAATATGTTTTCTTCTTGTTTTTTCATAAATTTATCCTTTAAATGGTTCGGGCATGACTTCCAATCTTTTTGCTTTGATTGTTGTTTTGCCTTCTAAAATTGCTTTTGCTATTCTATGCCAACCATCACAGATATAACCAGTATTATCAATAATTATTGGGTAGTTTAAATCTGCTTTTTCAACTCGTTTCCAATGATAAAGAAAACTTGTTAAAGTTGCTTGGCAAATATTATGATTCATGTTTACTGCAACAAGAGGCAAATCAAATACCTCTAAATTTTCCGCAGCTTTTATTAAATCTTGCACATCATAATGATTGCCATTGCTTATATAATTAGAATCTAAATAATTAAAATCATCAATTCTAATTGGTTTCATTTTAACAATCCCATTTTTTTAATGCTAGTCCTTTTCGAGTTGGTTTTCCATTTTTGCTAGTTGGACCTTTAACTCCTGACATTCTAGCACAAAAAGATTTTCTACGAGCTGCTGCTTTTGGGCTTTTTTGTGCTTGCTCTCTACTTACAGGAGGTTTTAAATTACTTCCAGTTGCATTATTATATTTTGCACGACCTTTTGCGGTAAGTCCTCCGCTTTTGGATTTTTCACCACGTCCAACGCTTAAACTAACTGATTTTTTTTTCATTTTTTTGCAGTTTTTTTAGCTTGTTTAAAATTTTTAGCAGTAGGTGCACCTTTGCTTCCTACCTTACGCATTTTTTCACCAGAACCAGCTTTTATTCTTGCTCTTTTTGCGTGAATATTTGCATATAAACCTTTAGACATATTTATTTTTTCTTTTTGGTTACGCCTTTAATTTTACCTTTATTTTCAGTAGCATAAAAGACCTTTTCGCCTTTTTTCTTGCCATATTCTTTCTGCATAGCAGATTTAATTTTCTTTCCTTTAGCTGTTAGTGGCATATAATTAATTTAAGATTTTAGTTAATTCTCCGTCATTCTTAATGAAATAAATGATATTCTCAGGAATAATATTTAATTCTTTGTCTCCAACTTTAACATCAATATCAGAATTATAATGCATTGATGTTTTTGGCATATTGTGGCTTACGACTTCGCCAAGATAAATTTTATCCGTTTGAAAGTCTTTAAATAGAATTTTTTGACCTTTTTTTATCATATCATTTACTCAATTAGGTTAATCGTAATTAGGAACAGGAACATTAATAAAATTATCTTTTGTTTCTGGTCTTGAATCAGGAATTTTTTGAGCTGGAGGATAAACAATCCCAGTATCCTGAGGTTGTCTTCTCCTCCAAACTTTTTTCCAAACTAATTTGCCGTCCCATTCATATTGACATTCTGAACGCCATTTTTTGAAGCCAGTTCTGTCGCATATTACTAAATAATCCATATTAATTAACTTGTATTAATAATTCGGCACCAGATGAATAGGAATTAATTTTAACACGCATAGCCATTGGCATAGTTGTATAATTACTATTTTTAGAAGTTGTTGCATTTACAACATTACTATCATCTGAGTTTAACCAATTAAATGTTCTATCATCTTTTGATTGAACATTATCATTGGTTTGTTGAACTGTATAATTTATAGTCCCCGTTTTTATAAATGTCAAGCCAGTAATTCTTTCATTTCTGTCAGAATATGTCCTTTTAATGGGAATTATTTGCGAAATAGCTTCATCAACTGGACCAGCTTCAACATTTGTTGCAACCGCTCCACTTGCTGAAATTGTTTGAATAGAATAAAAATAGTTAGTAGTTTCTACAGTGTTATTGTTTGGTCCAGCTATAGTTTCGCTAATTGGAATAGTTTTATTTTTGTCTTCATAACCAGATATAACAAAATTAACACCAGATATGTTGCCAGTAGAACCAAAACCAATTTTTTTTGCAAAACCATCAGGACTTACCCACTCACTATTTGTAACTCCAATTCCATTTAAATTAAAATTACCCGCAGATCCTAATGTTTGATTTTCAAAAACACCATTAGGATCAACATCGGCTAAATCCATTTTGACTTCGATTCTTCGCATGTTTGCTCCTATCTTTCTTTTGATACAAAAATATAATCAATAGACATAGTTTTAGCTACAGCTTCGCCATTCTGAATACCAAAAGAAATTGTTAATTCTTCGTCGTCAGGTAAATTGGTTACAACTGATTTACCAAGAATAGTTGGATTATTATTGTTTGTAGATGCTGCATAAACAATTTCACTTACACCATCATAATAAAAACCTACTGTTAAATAAGTATTATTAGCAACAGTTGCAATTGCAGTTGCAGTTGAAGCGGTTGAATCTTTAACAACTACAAAATCTAAATTAGCGTCTCCATCATCTTTTCTGAAATAAACACCATCAGTTACAGCTAATGGAGTAGAATCGGTAATTTGAAGACCAATTATAAAATCTGATTCAGTTGCATCAGAAACAGCAAAGCGTGCTTTAAAAAATAATTTTTTGCCAGCTTCAAATTTAAATGATTCACCAACTTTTTGCAAAGCGTTTAAATCATTATCTGCGGCACTATTTGTAAGCAAAAGAACGCCACCATCAACATTAGCTAAAGCTTGTGTTGCTCCAGCTTGTGTTTCGGTAACAGTCCAGTCACCTGCTGTATAAGTATCAAAATCATCAAAATAAGTGTGAGTTTGAGTAAAATCAGGTTGGATCAATTGACCCAAAATGTTTTGTGCGGTAATATTATTAACGCCTTTAGGAAAATTTGTAGCCATAAATTTTTATAAATAATGTTGCAGGGAGAATTTCACTCCCTTTTACCCAAAATATAGGACAACTGTTAAAATTAAACGCCTTGTGAAGCAAAATAGCCACGAGGATCAGTAACGCCTACTGAATAAGAAGTCATAATTTTATATTTATGATCTCCTGATTCAAAAGCACCATCATTGCTAAATTCACCCTGAACGGCAGTGATCATTTTAGCACCTTCTGGAGCATCTGTTTTAATAAAATAAGCGTCATCAGAAGTTAAATGTGGATTAACTACAATTCCATTTGAAAACAAGCCCATATATTTTAAAGCATTAACATCGTTGTTAGCAGAACCAACACGAAGTTGAGATTCTAAAATACGAGTAGCTTCAAACATTAAGGCTGATGGGACTTGCAGTAAAATTGGTTTAATTTTAGCTTTAATTCCTCTATCATTATTAGTTTCTCTAATTTGAATACACAATTCTTCTAAAGCTTCCTCTGATAAATCAGAAGGAGTTGCTAAAGTATTAGAAAAGTTACCTGCACGGCTTGGGTGGTCAGTTGCAAAAAACTTTTTATTATCGCCAAAAGTGTAGTTTGAATCAAAACCATTATTAAATAAATCAGCAACGTCTACTTCTTTAGTTTCGCGAAGTGAAGATGCTAAATATTCGTTACCTTTAGATACGACATTAAGATATTTGTTAAATTTACGAGCTTCCCAAGAAACTTGATAACCTAATGCACGAGTTCTTTGTTGGTATCTTGATACATAGCCTTGCGACATTGAATCATAATCAACACCAGCACCTTCGTTTTTAGTTTTTAAAAGACCAAAAGGTGAAATTAACACATCTTCGTCAAATTGTTCGTCTGTTGACTCCATTTTGACAAGTTTTGATGCTAAAAGATCATCTTCTGTATACGCTCCCCAATAAGTTTTTACTCCGGGTTTTAGAGCTTTTGGAATTGTTCCAGTTACTATAATAGACATAATTTTATATTTTTATAATTAATATTAGATACCAGCAGTTGCGTTAGCTTCTGTGTGATTGTTAATTTTAACGCGCCATTTAGCATGTTGACCAATAGCATTATCAGGGGCGTCGACTAATCTCAAAATTTTCAATTGAAATGTTGAGGTAGTTGCTGGAGTAGAAGTATCCAACTCCGCACCAGATAAACCAGTGATAGTTGAACCTGATTCAGCATAAACCAAATTAGCATTTAAACCAACAGAAGTTGCAGCTAATGCAGTTCCTGCGGTTTCTTCTTGAATTTCAAATTCTTGAAGTGGATTATCAGCAACAATAGCTACACGTTCAGTAGATGCTGGATTGTAAGCAGCATTTAAATTAGTTGGGTTAGCTAGAAAACCAATAATAACACCAGTAATAGCATTATTATCACCAGCAGTTGCTTTATTAATTTCAGGTAAAGAACCTGCATTAAAAGAACGACCCGCAGATGTTACATTTACAGTATTAGATGTTCCAGTTTTTACAACTGGATCACCAATAAATAATGCAGTTGCATAGCTAGAGGGAATGTAGTAATAATTTTTAGGAATCTCTACAAAAGGAGAGTTCTTAACGGGTACTAATCCGTATGGAGTATTTAAATTTGTCATAATTATTTAATTAATTTTTTTTGATCTTTTACAACATAAGTCATTGAACCTAAACCAAGATCTTTTCCTGAAAGTTTATCAATGTTTTCTTGTTGACGATTATTTATTTTATTTTGATTATCTCTTTGTATTTTTTCATTCATTTCCTCAGAAATTTCCATGGCATAACGCATAAATGTTTCGCCCATTTTATTTTGACCACCTCTGATTGGAGCAATTTCTATTCCGTTATCATCAGTAGCTGGTTTGTATCCTAAATCAATTAAGTCTTGTAATCGATTAGGAATATTACCAGAAACCCAACGCCTTATAAAACCTGCCTTTTTGGGTAAGTCTGATAAAGCACCATGTCTTTTTAGATATGTGCGTGGTTTTCTAATAAATTCTCTGCCATCTGGTAATTTTACAATTTCTACATCACGATTAGTAGGTCTAATTTCTCTATCATTGTAAGTAGAAACCCTTTCTTGTACGTGTTCTTTTGAATTTTCTCTATTTGAATCAATATTTTTGTTTGTCATAAATTTTCTCAATTATTAATTATTAAAATAGTCATTAACAGCGTTTTGCTGCATTTGTTTAATTTGCTCAGATGTAAAATTGTGTTTTCTTGCAAAATATTGACATGTTTGACGCACGTCTAAAGGTAAATCATTATAAGTATATTGTTTTTTACCAACATTTATGCCTCTTTTACCAGTTTCTACACTCGGAGCTTTAGTATTATTAAATTTATCACTAAATCTTGAATGAATTTCTTCAGTAACCATTTCTAATCTTTCATTAAGAGGAATGCGTTCTGATAAAGTGCTAAAAAAAGTTTCTGCATATCCCCTCATTGGTGAATTTTCATAAAACCAAGTATTGTCTGGAATCCAATTATCAAATATTTTTTTATCTTCAGGCTGTATTTGTGATTTTGGTTCTTCTTGGATTTTTTCTTCAATTTTATTTTCATTAAAAGAAATTTTATTTTTTTCTAATTCATTTCTTTGCTTTTGAATTGCTCTAACCTTAGCAACATCACCCTCTAAAATTGCAGCCTCTTCTGCTTCGTCTAAAGATTGAAAGCGTTTTTGATTATTTTCTTCATATGCATATTTTTGCACGTTTAATATAACGTCCATTTGTTTTTGCATTTCCTCTAAGCGTTTCTCTAAAGCTGTTTTTTCGGCAGTTAGTTTTCTATTTCTTTCATTTAAAACAGGAGTTTCTTTTTCCTGAATTTCTAAAAATTCTTCTGCTGTTTTATGAGGTTTTGGCGTTCCATCTTTATACCTGCCTTTAAAAAATTTGCCAGTTCTCCAGCCACGATCCCAAGCTTCTTTTTCTGTATCAGTTAAAGTTTCATAAAAAGCTTTTTCTTCGCTTTTTGGTGATTTTTCAACTAAAACATTTTCTTTTTCAAGCTCCTCTTCTTCCATTTCTTCCAAAATTGGATTAGGAGGTAATTTTTTATTTTGTTCAACTTTTGGTTCTTGCTCTTGTGCATTTAAACCAATATCAATATCTATTTCCTCAGAACGATCAATTATTTGCATGTTTCCTCATTAATTTGAATTGCTAAAATACTGCGATCAAGAATAATTCTATATTCTTTACCATCTTTGGTTTGATCTTTGCTTAATCTATAACCTTCGTAAGATGGAATTAAAATTTTATCACCAATTTTAGGTTTTTTCTTCCATTCTCTATCAGTTCCTTGATCAAAAGCTTTTTCGCCAATATCAATAATTGTTGCTAAAGTTTTAGCTCCTTGTAAATCATCTTTGGCAGATTCAGGTATAATTATTCCACCAGCAGTCTTTTCTTCAACCACATCAGGCAAAATTAAAATTCTATATTCAGGAACACTGTAACCAGAAGTATTAATCATTCAAACCTCCTGCAAAACTCTTTAAAATTTTTTCTAAATCGTTAGGTTCTTGTGAATTTAATAAATTGGCAATGTGATCAATAGCTTCACATCCACCAAAAACACTTAAAGCAATATCGTTTTGAAATTTTTCCTGTTTTATGTAATTGTGTGCGACACCATTTAATAATTCAATGCGTCTTTGTAATAAAAAATTTTTAAATTGAATAGTTACTGGATTTTGAATCCAATCTTTTAACTCTTGCATTTGTATTTGACTCATAATTTACTCATTTTGATTAATATTATTATCAATAGCTTCAGGTTTAATTTCCTTAACTTGTTGATTCTCTAGCTTTGCTAGCTCTACTGCCGCTTTAAATTTTCTATCTTCTTTGCGGTCGTCCATTTCTTTTTGTTTTGTTTCGGCATCAATCATATTATCCAAAACATCAAGTTTTTCTTTAGTTTCAGCAATTTCAGTGTCTTTAACTAATTTACCTGCTTGTGCATAATTGACTAATACTTCGGAATCAGTTTTTGCCGATTCTTTTTGTAGTTTTATTTGCTCTAGTTCTAATTCAGCAGATTTGATTTGAACATTAGCTTGAATTTGCATGCGTTTAGTTTCTTCCTGTGCCATTGTTAATTGAACGGCAGGATCAGGTTGTGGTTGTGGTTGAATTATAAATTTATCAAAATTTTCAATACCAGCTATTTCAAAAACTGTTTTATGCAACAACATTTGGTCAACATAAGGTGAATTAATAAAAGTCATCAAAAATTGCGCTTTTGCAAACTTTTGCATTGAGATCACATTTTCAGGATCTACAACTGGGACAATATCATAACCTTTTAAATCAAAATCTTCTTTAACATTTGGCGATTCGTTCAATTTAATATCTAAAATTTCCGCATATTTCTTTTGAGACAAGTAAGTTGAATTTATTTCGTAGAATATTTTAACTTCTTGTTTTAACGAATTGTAAATTCTTTTAAATACACTCTTAAATTGTTTTTGCCCCTGTTCTGCCATGCCCATGTATGTAGTAGCGGCAATATTTCCAGCATTTTCGCCAGTCATTACATCTCTTAAAGAAGCTAATTCTTTACCAGCATTTACTAAAAATTGCATTAAAACAAAAAGGGTTTGAGATGGTTCAGCGTGTGGCAATGGAACAATAGCATCACGAATATTTCCGCCGTAAGAATCAACCATTTTCCATTCAGACAATTTAAATGGCTTCATTCCACCAGAAATATTTAATGTTTTAGCAATAAATCCGCCACCTGTATTTTGTAAAGTTCCAGCATCATTAAGTTGATTAATATTTGAATTAATTGCGGAATTTATGTTATATAATAAATGTCCTAGTCCGATAGAGTAAAAAGATCCATCTGGTGAAGGAATAAAATTATATGCGGTAAAAAATTTTATTGGTTTAATTTTGATTATTTCTTGTTTTTTATTATACTTAACATCTTTTTCATTAAACCTTTTTACTAACTTTACTAATTTGTTTGTGGCTTTATGCACCACTGCAATATATGGTTCTGGGTATCCATCATTATCTAAATCAAAATAATTATGTTGCTCTAAAAAAATAACCAAACCCGCTGATGCTTCATCACTTGTTTGTTTTTCATCGTTAGCGTCTAAGGAATTATCAAAAGAGGCACTATCTTGGGCTTTTGGGTCGAAATCAAAATCAATGTAATCACCATTACGAATTGATGAAACAACATCTTGCGGATATTTTTCAATAATATGCGTAACTGGTGCATCAAAAGATGGGGCAAAATCGTTAATTATTAATTTATCGGGGTAAATTAAATCTGACTTTATGCATTGGTCATTATTGTCATAATAATTCTTTTTAAACATTATCCCAAGCGTTGCTAAGCCCATAAACAATGCGTCCATGTCTTTTTCGTAATTCTCTAT
>RFYG01000044.1 GCA_009925685.1 Pseudomonadota bacterium | reverse complement strand
ATTTCAGCGTGCGGGTCAATCACATTGCCCAAAGATTTAGAAATTTTTTGACCATCATTTGTCCACCAGCCGTGAGCATAGATTGCGTAAGGCACGTTGATATTGCAAGCCATCAAAAAGGCTGGCCAATAAACGGCATGAAAGCGCACAATATCTTTGCCAACAATGTGAAGTGGCGAGTTGCCGGCATTAACCCAAAAATCTTGGTAATTGCTAGAATTATCAGCAAAATCAAGGGCAGAGAGATAGTTGGTAAGGGCGTCAAGCCAGACATAAATCACGTGTTTTTCGTCGTTTGGCACTTTAATTCCCCACGAAAATGAGGTGCGCGAGATTGATAAATCCTTCAAGCCCGATTTGACAAAACTCACAATTTCATTGTGGCGCGATTGCGGGCGGATGAAGTCGGGCACCGCTTCGTAAAGAGCGAGTAATTTTTCTTGAAAAGCTGAAAGGCGAAAAAAATAACTTTCTTCGCGGTGCCATGTCACTTCGGCACCAGTTGGCGCTTTGCCATCAATAATTTCGTCGGCACTGTAAAATGCTTCGTCGCGAACGGCATACCAACCTTCGTAAATATCTTTATAAATAAAGCCATTTTGCAATAAAATATTCCAAAATTTTTCGACAGTTTTTTTGTGACGCTCGTCGGTGGTGCGAATAAAATCATCATTGGAGAGATTAAGAGTTGTGGTGAGTTCACGAAATTTTTGCGAAACTTCGTCGCAAAATTCTTGTGGAGTTTTGCCCTTAACGAGTGCTGATTTCTCTACCTTTTGCCCATGTTCGTCAGTGCCAGTTAAGAAAAAAACTCGGTGCGATTTTAAGCGCTCAAACCTTGCCATAGTGTCGCAGGCAATCGAAGTATAGGCATGACCGATATGTGGAACATCATTGACATAATAAATCGGGGAAGTGATATAAAAATTTGTGCGCATTTGTGAAAAAATTAACCAATAAAAGATTTGCCAATTAAGCTTAGATGAGCTTAAATCATTAAGCAAATTGGATTTTTGTCAATTTTATTTCCCCCCATTTTTTCGCAATAAATAAGTTTTTAACATGTCCTTAATTAATAAACTCGATGGAATTCTCGCTAAGTTTAATGAACTAGAAAACAAACTCCAAGATCCCAACGGTCTTGGGCAAAATTTTGCTAAAATATCAAAAGAACATTCTGATATGCAAGAGGTTGTAGCAATTATTCAACAATTTAAAACTGCGCAAAAAGAATTTAACGACATTGAGCAATTGCTTACAGATTCTTCTTTAGATAAAGAAATGCGTGATATGATGGAAGAAGAAAAATTTAATTTATCGAAAAAAATTCCAGATCTTGAGCATCAAATCAAAATTGCCTTAATTCCCAAAGATTCTGCTGATGAAAAAAACGCCATTATTGAAGTTAGGGCAGGTACTGGAGGCGAAGAGGCGGCACTTTTTGCCTATAAATTATTTCACATGTATCACCGCTATGCTGAAAAAAATCGCTGGAAATTTGAGGTTTTGTCGATTTCCGATACTGGTCTTGGAGGCTATAAAGAAGCGTCGGCCATTATTTCGGGGCGCGGAGTTTTCGCGCGTTTAAAATTTGAATCGGGTGGACATCGCGTGCAACGCGTCCCTGAAACTGAAAGTGCGGGACGAGTCCATACTTCGGCGGCAACTGTCGCTGTATTGCCCGAAGCTGAAGAGGTCGATATTAAAATCGAAGAAAAAGATTTAAGAATCGATGTTTTTCGTTCATCGGGTCCCGGAGGGCAATCGGTCAATACAACAGATTCGGCGGTCAGAATTACGCATATCCCGACCGGTGTTGTGGTTTCGATGCAAGATGAAAAATCACAAATTAAAAATCGCGAAAAAGCCATGAAAGTTTTGCGTTCGAGGATTTACGAAGCAGAGCGCGAAAGGCTCGAAAAGGAGCGCGCCATGGAGAGAAAGGAGCAGGTTGGGAGTGGCGATCGAAGCGAAAGAATCCGCACTTATAATTTTCCGCAAAGTCGTGTTACTGATCATCGCATTAATTTAACGAGTTATCGAATCGATGATATTATGATGGGCGAGCTCGATGAGTTTGTGAACGCATTAATTGCTGATGATCAAGTCCGCAAACTTTCGCAGGAATAATACCACCTTCCACTTAATTAAACTTGCTTACGCAAATTTAGCTTAACATCGAATCGCTCCACGGCGAGTAATTCGCCGTATCCGCGATGAAATTTGGGGTTTTTTTGGAATTTCTTTGCGGATAATCGCTTCATCTTTTTTTCAAAAAAGATCCGCGACTGGGACTTGCCCCTATGGCACCGTCAGGCTTAGATTAATATTATTTTGAACGCGAAAAATTCTTAGGGTGTTTTTCCTGGATTGACGGGTTTTGTTTTTTCGTCGCACTTACCCAATACCCGTTAGTCCCTATTGTCCCATCTTCTTGTTTTACCTCTGCCGCAAATGTTATTTTTTTATTTATACCTTCCGTATTTTTTGGCCCCTCAGCAACGGGCTTTTGAGGAGTCTCTTGTGGCCCCAAAGGTGGCCCATCGGCTGACTGTTTATTATTTTTCGGAAGCTCTTGGGGAAGGTAATTGGGAGGAGCATTTTCCTCAAAGCTTTTTTTTTGATTTTCGGAGTTTTGCTTTTGCTCGGCAAAAAAATGCTCAACAGGCTTCCTTAAAATTCCTTTTGGTGGCCCCCTCTTAGCAACAGGCTTTGGATTGCTCTCTTGTGGCCCCAAAGCAGGTTGTTCTTGATTACTCTCTTGTGGCCCCAAAGCAGGTTGTTCTTGATTGCTCTCTTGTGGCCCTGAAGGTGGCCCATAACTCTGTGCTTTATCGCGTTCATATTGAAAGATATCTAGAGTTAAAAATCTGTTATCTGGTAGTGTTATTTGAACGTAGTGAGGAACATTTCTATTGAGGGGTCGTGCTAATTTTGAAATTTTTTCATCAAATAAGTCTAAATCCACCCCTTTTTCGTTTAGCTGATCAATTAAATTTTCTTGTTTGTTTAATTTTATTTCGTTTGGATAAGATCCACGAATGTTTATTTGCTTATAAGGATTTGTTTCTGGTGAAGAAAAATGTTTATCTAATTTTTTTACAAAAGATTCTACCAATTCTGGCAATTGAAGTGAGTCGGCGGTTTTTTCTAAAAGATTTACCGTATCGTTAAATTGTGGTGATTTTCTACAAAACCATTCTACTAAACTCATTTTTTGTTCTGGAGATTTAAGGTTATGTTTTGAAAGTTCTTTAATAGCTTCCTCTAGCGCTGCTTTGTGATTTTCATTGGTGATTTGTGTTAATTTTTGCTTAGCGAGCAAAGCTTCTAGCTCTACTCTGCGCTCTTCTTCGAGGCTTTCTATTAATTTTTTCGTAGCGAGCAAAGCTTCTTCTTTGGCTTTTTCTTTGGCTTTGTCGACGCTTGTTTCTGAATGTTGTTGTGGTTTTGGATCTAAATCATCTGTCATAATTTTATAAAAAAATTTTTATATTTGTAATTTATTTTAAGTGATAAATTTACAATAATTTATGAGCTTTAAAATAGCATTTATTAAAAAAGTAAAGCAAAATTTTTCAGCCCAAACAACGAATAGAATTTATAATTACATATTTGCAACAAAATAACGCTGGAAAATTTCTTTTGATAATAAAAGAATCGCAACCAACAATTTAAATAAAAAAATAATTAACAATTAAATGAGTCTTTTACAAAATTGTATAAATTTAAAAAACTAATTTTAATTATTTCCATCAAATTGATATTTATGCAAAATTGCAAAAAGCAAAATTTCTTGGCTCTCCGATTCTATTAACCAAACTTACATTAATAATAATTCAACAAATAAAACAACTAAATAATTTATGACCAAAAAATTTGATTTATGTGTTATCGGCGCAGGGCCGGGCGGATATGTGTCGGCAATTCGCGCTTCGCAATTAGGACTTAAAGTTGCCATCGTTGAAGCCAATCATTTGGGTGGGATTTGTTTAAATTGGGGATGTATCCCAACCAAGGCGTTGTTGCGCTCGTCTGAAATTAATCATCTTTTGCACAATCTTGATCAATTCGGATTTTCGGCACAAAATATTAAACATGATTTTGCTAAAATTATTGAAAGATCGCGTGCGGTTTCTAAGCGTTTAAGTTCGGGCGTTGCTGGCTTGATGAAGAAAAATAAAATCGAAGTTTTCGATGGTTTTGCTAAATTCTTGGATGCTAAAAAGATTACTATTAGCAAAGATGGTAAAGAAATTGATCAAATTGAGGCTTCTTATTTTGTAGTGGCAACTGGCGCAAGAGCCCGTGTAATTGCCGGCATGGAGCCCGATGGCGAAAATATTTGGACTTCGGCATCGTTGAAGGCTTTGAAGGTTGGGAAAGGCGAGGTTTTTGCCACTATCGAAATCGCTGGAAAAGTTGAAGAAATTAAAGCCGAAAAAGTAATTATGGCGGTTGGAATTGTTGCTAATGTTGAAAATTTAGGTTTGGAAAAAACTAAAATTAAAGTTGATAAAGGTAGTATTGAAACCAATGGTTACATGGAAACCGCCGAAGCGCATATTTTTGCAATTGGCGATGTGGCTGGAGCGCCTTGGTTAGCGCACAAAGCATCGCATGAAGGAATTATTTCTGCGGAAAAAATTGCCAGCAAAATGGGCAAATATGATGCTAAAAAAGTTCATCCAATTAAAAAAGAAAATATTCCGGGATGTACTTACTCAATAAAAATCGGACGCTTCCCTTATTTAGCAAATGGCAAAGCCATCGCGATGGGCGAAACCGAAGGGTTAATTAAGGTTCTTTTTGATGAAAAAACCGGAGAGCTTTTGGGCGCGCATTTAATCGGCGCCGAAGTTACCGAAATGATCCAAGGCTTTGTAATTGCTAAGCAAGCCGAATTAACCGAGGAAGATTTGATGCACACGATTTTCCCGCATCCAACTATGTCTGAGATGATGCATGAAGCAGTGCTTGATGCTTATGGTAAAGTAATACATTTTTAAGTAGCGCAAAAAATGCATTAAGCACTTATGATTTTATTTAATAAATGGATATCAAATGGTAGGACCCGGAAAGAATATAAGAAGTGCTTATCTTGCAAGATTAGGACTTACAACTAGTGGCGATAACTCAACTCGAGTTCCAGAAACGCCAACAGTTCAGCCAGTAAGTCAGGGATCCGTAAGTCAATCTTTAGAACCTGCGACACCAATCAATCTTAATTCAAGTCCATCTTCAAGTCCAAGAAGGCTTGATAATCTTAGTGTTGCCGAGGCTGCTTTTGCAATGGAGCTTGATGTTCAAGGTCAGGGAGGGGGGAAATATTATGTTCTTAATTTTTGTGACAAAAAGGGCGAGGAGGAAATATTTAATTAGCCAAAAATTATTTTTACTCAACTAAACTTTGGGCAAAATTTTTGGCATCAAATTCTTGTAAATCTTCAATTTTTTCGCCAATGCCAATTGCGTAAATCGGTTTAGAAAATATTTTAGAAATTGCCACCACAACGCCACCCTTAGAACTCCCATCAAGTTTGGTAATTATGATCCCGTCAATCCCAACGGTTTTATTAAAAATCTCGGTTTGAGTTTTGGAGTTTTGGCCAATTGTGGCATCAACAATTAAAATATTGTGATGAGGAGCCGAGGCATCAAGTTTTTTAATCACGGTATTAATTTTTTTGAGTTCATCCATCAGATTTTGTTTATTTTGCAATCTTCCGGCGGTGTCAACCAGCAAGACATCAAAATTATTTTTTTGAGCATGATCAAGGGCGCGATAGGCTACAGAAGCTGGGTCTTCGCCATCTTTAAGGGCTAAAATAATTTCACATTCAGCTCTTTTGGCCCAAATTTCAAGCTGGCTTGAGGCTCCAGCTCTAAAAGTATCGCAACCGGCAATTAAAACTTTTTTGTTTTGATTTTTTAAGTTGAAGGCAATTTTGCCGATAGTGGTGGTTTTGCCTGCGCCATTAACGCCATTGAAAACTATTACTAAAGGCTTTTTAGCATTATCATCGACATTGATGGAGTGTTGACAAGGTTTAAGAATTTTTTCGAGCTCAACTGCAAGAAAGTCTTTTACGGAGGTAATATCGATGTTTTTTTCAAATTTTTGGGCTTTCAAATTATTAACAATTTCTGAAGCAAAGTCACTGCCAAGATCGTTCAAAATAAGGATCTCCTCAAGTTCTTCGAGAGTTTGATTATCAAGTTGTTTGTGAGTAAAAATTTGGGTGATGGCTAAAGAAAGTTTTTGCGAGCTATTTTTGAGTTGGTCAGCAATTTTTGATTTCGAAAAAAGTTTAAAAAAAGACATAAATTGAGTTTAAGATTTAAGATAATTTTCGGGATTCACCGCTTCTCTACCCTTGCGCAGACCGAAATATAATTGTGGAGATTTAACTTTGCCAGAATTGCCAACGATGCCGATTTTTTGACCTTTGTTAATTTTTTGACCCAACTCAACGCCATAATGTTTGAGGTGCGCGTAGGCAGAAATCCAGCCTCCAGCGTGTTTTATGATAACTAAATTGCCATAGCCCTTTAACTCATCGCCAACATAAGCGACAATTCCGTCTTCTGAGGCAATCACACTTTGACCATCGCGCGCCTTGATGTTGATGCCATCATTGAACATGCCAGCGCTTTTAGGGCCAAATCTTGAAATTACTTCGCCTTGAATGGGCCAACAAAATTCATTATTTTTATTGGCAATTTTTTTGATGGCGTTTTTGTCAATTGGTTTGTTGATGCTAAGTTTTGTTTCAACAATTTCGTTTTTAGATGGGTTAATAATATTTTTAACATTTTGATTGGTTGGTTTTGAGCTATTGGGATTTGGCTGTGCGGTTTTTGAATCAGAAGAAGAATTATGAGCCGTTTTATAGTTTATTTTGGTAGGATTAAGATTGGGATTTGAAGAAGTGTTGTTTGATATTGTATTTGTCGATGAAGCTTGAGATTTTATGGGTTGAGCATCAATGGAAATTTTTTGATTTTTAGAATTATTTGAAGAAAAGTTTTTAGCAATTTCGATTTTTGAATTATCAGAATTTTTTTGAATAATTTTTATTTTATCCCCCGGATATATTGCATAGGGAAATTTCAAATTATTAAGCGCAATTAGATCGTTGACTTTCATGTCATACATTCTTGAAACAGAGTAGAGCGTGTCGCCATCACGTGATTCGTGGTAGTTTGAATAAGGAATTTTTATTTTATCACCCACTTTAAGTTGATATGGCGGTTCAAGATTGTTGTGATCAATTATCTCGCGCAAAGCCACATTATTGGCTTTAGCGATCGAATAAAGTGTTTCACCTTGTTTAACTATTATTTGATCATTTTTATGTTTTTGAGTAGTTGGTAATGAATTAGATTTACTTGTTTGACTATCCGCTGTTTTTGATGATGTTTTTGATTTTGAGTCTGATTTTTTTTGAACAATATTGCGATATTTTTCTTGATTAAATTGGTTGCTTTTGTTGAAATTCAAAGCGTTTCGATTAATGATTTTGGCGGGCTCCTGAAGACATGAAGGTAAAAATAACGTAATCAATAACAAAAATTTTGAAAATATTGTTGTTAAGAACTTCATTTTTTTTGAATAAAATTTAATTAGTTTCATCAACAATTTATAACAAATCTTTAATTTATCAATTATCAATATAATCCAAATAATATGGAATTCCTAACTCAACTTTCTGTGCAATCGCAACTTGTTATAATAATTTTATTTGGGCTGGTAAGTGGCAGTTTTGTAAGTTTGTTGAGTTATAGATTGGTTTCTAAAGAGGCAATTTTTTTTGGTCGCTCACGATGCCCCAATTGTAAAGCTAAACTTAAAATTCGTTCACTATTTCCAGTTTTTTCGTGGTTAATTCAAAAAGGAAAATGTTTAGATTGTCATCAAAAAATTTCATGGCGATATCCTTTGATTGAGCTATTTTGTTGTCTTGGATTTGCTCTTACATATTTTGCAATTGGTGCAAAAATAAATTTTCAGTTATTAATTTATCTAGCAATTTTCATAGTTTTGGTGGCCATGATTGTAGTTGATTTAGAGCACTATTTTATTCCAGATATTTTGCAGTTTATATTGGCTTTCTTGGTGGCAATTTTAGTTATTCATAATGGCGGTGTAAGTTCAATATATAATGGCGTTAAACCAGCTTTAATCTTTGTGGCTTTTGGTTTTGCGGTATGGATATTTTTTTATTATTCGGCTGGAATTGATGGCCTTGGAATTGATGATTTTAAATTTTTCTTGATCGCAGGCTTCATGCTTGGAATGGATAATTTTGTTTTATTTATGTTTTTGAGCGGAATTTTAGGCGCAATCTTTGGAGCCCTGTGGCAAAAAATTAAAAAAGATGAAACTTTTCCATTTGCTCCCGCTATCTGTTTATCGGCCTATATTTGTTTATTAGTTGGGAAGCCCGTAATTTATTAAGCATTTATTAAGCATTATTTATGTCTAAAATATTAATCAATTCTCAGCTTGAGATGATTAGATTTGCACAACAAATTGCAACTCAAATTCAGCCCAAACAAACCGTCGCTCTTTTTGGCAATCTTGGAGTTGGTAAAAGTTTTTTTACTAAAAATTTTATTAATTTTTTGCAGGAAATTCCCAATGAAGTTTTAAGCCCAACTTTTAATTTGGTTTATTCTTATAAAACTAAAAAAGGTGAAATTTTTCATTTCGATTTATATCGCATTAAAAACTCGCAAGATCTAGAAAATATAGGTTTTTTTGACATTATACAAAACCACATTACACTCATCGAATGGCCACAAATCGCTGAAAAATATTTACCAAAAAATTGCATAAAAATTACTATAAAAAATGTTATTAATCTTGGTGAAGAGGCGCGCGAAATAATAATTGAAAATAATGAATAAATATAAATTTATAGTCGATGAAAGCTCGGTTGGATTGAGGTTGGACAAATTTCTTACCCAACAATTTTTAAGCATAAAACCCGAAATTACTCGCAACAAAATTCAAAATTTTATCTCCCAAAATCTAGTTCTTCACAATCAAAAAATTATTAATACCGATTCTCTAAAAATAAAATTTGGTGATGAAATTAGTGTTGAAATTCCGGTTCCACGATCTCTCGATTTAGTCGCCAAAAAAATCGATTTTGAAGTGGTTTATGAAGATAATGACCTGATGGTTATAAACAAACCTTCGGGCTTAACTGTTCACCCCGGAGCTGGTAATCAAGATGATACTCTGGTTAACGGATTGTTGTTTTCGCATCGCGATAAATTGTCAAAAATTAGTGGCGAAATGCGTTTGGGAATTGTTCATCGACTCGATAAAGATACGAGCGGATTGATGATAGTTGCTAAAAATGATTTGACTCATCAATTTTTGAGCAAAATGCTTAAAGAGCGTAACATAAAGCGAAGCTACTTGGCGTTGGTTTATGGAGTTATCGACCCCAAAAAGGGCGTTATTAACAAAAATATTGTTCGTTCACGCAATAATCGCCTCAAAATGTCGATATGCAAAACCGCTGGAAGAGTTGCTATCACAAACTACGAAACTAAGGAAATTCTTCACGAGGGTTTTGCGAGCCTTGTTGAATGCAATCTTGAGACCGGAAGAACTCATCAAATTCGCGTTCATCTTGAGTCAATAAAACATTCAATTATTGGCGATCAACTTTATAATTCTTGCCAAAAAATGACTCCAAAAAACTGTTCTTTGGAGTTAAAAAATTTTTTACAAAACTTTAATCGACAAGCTTTACATTCTTATAAAATAAAGTTCATTCATCCTATTTCTAACTTAGAAATTGCTCTAGAAATTGACCTTCCAAGCGATATAAAAGATTTGTATAATTTGTTAAAAAATGCCCAAAATTAATTTGGATTCGAACAAAAAAATTATCATAATTTCGGGTGCCACCGCATCAGGTAAATCAAGTGTTGCAATCGAAATTGCAAAAATTTTTAATGGCGCCATAATCAATGCCGACGCTTTGCAAATTTATCGCGATTTACCAATTTTATCGGCGCAACCGACTCATGAGCAACAAAGCCAAATCAACCATTATCTTTATGGAATTTTTTCTGCTCAACAAAAAATCTCAGTAGGAATTTGGTTAGATTTTGTTGCTGATGCAATTAATAAAATATTAAACTCAAAAAAAATTCCGATAGTTGTTGGTGGCACTGGTATGTATATCTCGTGCTTGATTAATGGTATTGCGAAAATCCCGATTATTGCGCCAGAAACTCGTGCGCAAGCATCAACTTTATACGAAAAAATTGGTCACAATGAGTTTTTAAAAAAATTTGGAACCGAAAAAATTATTGATAAACAAAAGCTTTTGAGACGTGCCGAGGTATTTCTTCAAACCGGTAAAAATATTGATGATTTTCATGCTCAAGAGAAAAAAAATATTCTTGGGGATTTTCATAAAATTCATTTAAATTTAAATCCATCGCGCGATGAAATTTATCAAAATTGTAACGCTAGGTTTGAAAAAATGCTTCAAGAGGGCGCGATTGAAGAGGTCAAAAATTTTATTGAAAAATGTCCAGATTTTTATAATTTTTCAATTGCTAAAACCCTTGGCTTTCATGAAATAGCAAGCTTTTTAATTGGTGATATTAAAAAATTCGAGATGATAAAATTGGCAACACAAAAAACCCGCAATTATGCTAAAAGGCAACTTACTTGGTTTCGTCATCAATTCGATGAAATTAATTTTTGTGAGAATGCTGACCAATTAAAAAAAATTACTTATAATTTTTTGAATAAAGTTTTATGAAAAATTTTAAAAAAAAGCGCCAAGCATTTTCTTTGATTGAGATTTCAGTCGTGATTTTAATTGTTGGAATTTTAATTTCAGGAATTTCGCGCGGAGCCGATTTGTATAATGATTATAAATTGTCGATTGCTCGAAAATTAACCCAAGAATCGCCGGTTTCAAGAGTTCCCGATTTAGCTTTA
>RFYG01000043.1 GCA_009925685.1 Pseudomonadota bacterium | reverse complement strand
TCCAAGATTCTAATTCTGATGAATTGGCCAAAAAACAAGAAAGATTTGATGCAATGAATCTTATGCTTGATAAAATTAAAAATCTCCTTGAAATTCAGGCTGGAGATAAAAAATTGGTATGATCTACGCTTGCGACGGGCACTAGTGTGAATGGTGCATCCGTAACTAGATTTCTTAATCCTTGGAAAGATCCACAAAAGTGAAGGTATAGAGGGTTTTAATAACATTCCGTTTCCCAGTTTTTAAAAATAAAAAACCTTTCGGGATTTAACTCTCCCATAAAGCATAAGAGCTAAAGCCCAAAGGATTTGCGAGTGTTTTGTAAAATCGTAAATGGCAAACATCAATCTATTTTTCTTCTACTCAGATTGGCCTTCAAAATTCTATATAATTCAACCCTTTCTTCTATTTAAATTAGCCCTCAAAGCTTGAGATAATTTTTTCTTTTTTAAATCTTTTTGAAGTTTATTTTTGGGAGTTAAACGCGGTTTTGGCTTGATATTTTTTATATTCGAAGGCTTCTCCTCCAAGACTTTTAAAATATTTTCGCCCTCTTCACTTTTAAAGAACTCTTCTTTTTTAGACATCTTGATTAATTTCAAATTGTTTTAAATAAAGATTTGCGTAAGCGCCATTTTTTTCAAGCAACTCTTTATGCGAACCTTCTTCAACGACTCTGCCATTAGCAATTACTATAATTTTATCACAATGAATAATCGTTGATAAACGATGCGCGATAATGATTGAAGTGCGATTTTTCATCAAAGAATTAAGGGCGTCTTTGATTAATTTTTCAGAAATTGGATCAAGCGATGAGGTCGCCTCGTCGAGTAAAAGAATCGGCGCATCATACAAAATAGCCCTTGCGATGGCAATTCTTTGACGCTGACCACCCGATAAACGAATGCCATTTTGTCCTACTCTGCTATTATATTTTTCAGGTAATTCTTGAATAAATTCATCAGCTTCCGCCATTTTAGAAGCTCTGAGAATCTGCTCTTCCGTAGCGTCAACCTTGCCATAACGAATATTTTCTAAAATAGTATCGTCAAACAGCATAACCTCTTGATTCACAACCGACATTGAGTTGCGAAGTGATTTTAAAGTTATGTCGGCAATATTATTGCCATCGAGCTTGACTTGACCTTGGGTTGGATCGTAAAAGCGCAAAATCATGCTCATAATAGTTGACTTTCCACCGCCCGAATGACCAACCAGCGCAACCGATTGCCCCGCTTCAACCCTAAAGCTAATATTATCGAGGGCCACTTTGTTATCCGAATAACTAAATTTAACATTACTAAACTCGATATCGCCTCGAATATTTTTTAAATCAATTGCGTTTGGTTTGTTGATAATTTTTGGCTTTTCATCAAATAATATGAATAATCTGGTTGCCGATGCTAAGCCCATTTGTACACTTGAATTCATGCCCGAAAGCGATTTTAAAGGGCGATAAGCCATCATCATTGCAGTAAAAAATGAAAAGAAGGCGCCCGGAGTAGTTTTTCCGGAGATAACTTGATGACCACCGTACCAAATAACCGCAGCCACGCCAAATCCGGCCAGACTTTCCATGAATGGAGACGAAACCAAAGAAATACGAGATATTTTTTTGCCAACTTTAAAAATTGATTCAATAATTTGCGTCATTCGACTAATTTCAAATTCCTCGCAATGATAAGCTTTAACTAATTTAGAATATTGAAGAGTGTCAGTCATTTGCGAGTTAAACTTTGAAGCCATTTCTTGATTTTTAAATGATAAATTACGCAACTTCTTACCCAATTTATAGATTGGATAAACTGCCAACGGAAATCCGATAAAGGCAACAAGAGAGAGTTCTAAACTTTGATTAAACATCACAATAATAAGAGCAAAAAGAGTAAAAAATTGCTTAACAAAGCCATTTAAAGAAATTGAAATTAGGTTAACTACCGCGCCAATTTCGTTTATAATGCTGGCAACCATATCTCCCGATGATTTGCTATGAAGTTTGGAAATATCTGAGGTAATAAAATGGCGATAAAGTTTAATTCTAAGATCTGAAGTAATTCTTAGATTAATGTAATTCATTGATAATAATTGGAAATAAGTGGCAAAGCCCTTAACTGCCGTAACAATCAAAACCACAATCGGGATATAAATTAGAGCGTGATAATCTTTTTCAACAAAAACCGAATCCAGAGCTGGCTTTATTAACCACGCGTGAAATGAAGTCGTACCCGCAATCACAATCATCAATATAATTGAAACTATAAGCATTTTCCAATGAGGCTTAATGGTTTCAATCGAAATTCGCTTTATCAAATAGGGAGTACTATTGTAATTAGTTTCCATAAATGTGATTTTAATTTAAATTAATTGTTGATAAATTCGCTCGATTCTAAATAACAAAATATTAATTGCAAAATGTTAAATATTTACCAAATCGTTCGCGAAGAATTCTCAAAAATTATCAAAGAAATTTATCAACAACAAAAAATTAATAATCAGCTTTTAATTGAAGAATTAGAACTTGATAATTTTACCGTTGAACCTACGAAAGACTCATCTCATGGCGATTTGGCATGCAATATTGCTATGGTTTTTTGTAAAAAATTTCAATCAAATCCGCGTGATTTAGCACAAAAAATTATTGTAAAATTTAATCATCCTGAAGTAAAAAAAATTGAAATTGCCGGAGCTGGATTTATTAACATTTTTTTGCACAATAATATTTATTATGAAGTATTAAAAACAATTAACACTTCAGAATCACTAACATATCCTAATATTGGAAAAAATACCAAAGTTAATCTTGAATATGCTTCGCCTAACCCTACGGGGCCAATTCATGTTGGACATACGCGTGGCGCAATTTATGGCGATGTTTTAGCAAAATTATTGCAAAAAGTTGGTTTTGATGTGCTTAAAGAATATTACATTAACGATGCTGGCGGACAAATTTTAACACTTTTAAAATCGGCTTACTTGCGCTATTTACAGTGCTTCGGACGCTCAGTTGATTTTTCTGAAGGACTTTATCCAGGAGAATATTTAATCGAAATTGGTGAAAAATTAAAAGTCCATTTTCAAGAAAGTTTAATTGATAAAACTCCCGCCGAATATTTGCCCAAAATTCGTGATTTTATTGTCAATCAAATGCTTGAATTAATTAAGACCGACCTCGCCTCACTTGGGATTGTTCATGATAGCTATTTCTCAGAGAAAAAAAATCTTCACGATACTCATAAGATTGACGAAACCATTGAGTTACTTAAACAACAAGATCTCATTTATATTGGCAAACTCGAAGCCCCTAAAACTGAAAAAGGTGTTGGCGCCCTGCCGGAAGGTTATGACGATCAAGAGCAAACGCTATTTCGTTCCAGCAAATTTGGTGATGATCAAGATCGAGTTGTTAAAAAAGCCGACGGCACACCAACCTATTTTGGAGCAGATTTAGCCTACATCCTCAGCAAATTCGAAAGAGGTGCAAAAATTTTTATTATGCCCCTTGGTTTTGATCATGCCGGTTATGTAAAAAGACTTACTTCGGCTACCAATGCAATTACAAAAAACCAAGCTCAGCTAAAAATAATTTTATGCCAAATGGTTAAATTTGTTAAAAATGGCGAACCTTTAAAAATGTCAAAAAGGGCCGGCAATTTTATCACTTTGATTTTGATCTCGATAAAGTTATCGAACAATCCAAGGATAATCCAATTTTTTATGTTCAATATGCCCACACCAGATGTTGCTCGATAATACGCAATTTGGCAAATGAGTGCCCAAAAATTTATGAACAAATTTTTGATGCCAATAATAAAACTAAAAAAATTGCTAATTTTAATTTTGTTAATAATCTCCAAGACGAAAGTGAAATTAATATTCTAAAAAAACTTGCGAATTATCCTCGTTCAATCGAGATGGCAGTAGCAAATTTTGAACCTCATCGTTTAGCATTTTATCTTCAAGAATTAAGCTCCGAATTCCATGCTCTGTGGAACAAGGGTTCTGAAAATCCACAATTGAAGTTTATTTTAAAAAATGATGAAACCACAACTTTCGCTCGAATTTATTTGATTCTTGCGGTTAAAAAAATTATTTCACAATGCCTTGAAATCTTCAATATCAAGGCTCTCGAAGAAATGCGTTAATTAAAATTCTCAAAATTTAATTTATAATGGAAGATTTTGGCTATAAAAAAAATAACGAATCTAAACCTAATTTTTTTGATGCTAAAAAAGTTTTTCTATTTTCAGCTACTCTATTTTCTATTTCGGCTTTTATTTTTATTTCCTCAAAAGCTTATAATTTGATTAACCGAGACAATAAAGAAGTTGAAACCATTAAAGGCCCAAGCGAGACCATCAAGGTTTACGAAGAAAGCGATTATAATAATAAAAATAACGAAAAAGTTGTAAATCGCTCAATTTACGATGATATTTTTGGTAATCGCAAAGATATGATTCATGAAGATATAAAAATTAACAAAAACTCTGAGCCCGCTTTTCCGCCACGCGATTTTAATAAAAATAATCAAAACTCCGAACAAATTTCAAATGATTCTGAAGAAAATTCAGTCGAAATAACAGAAAATTCTGACAAAAATTTGGGTGAAAAAAATAATTTTCAGCCCTCCAAAGAAGCTGTAAAAACAAATGAATCTTCGCTCGAAACCGAAAATAAACCGCAACCTAAACCAACTCAAAAAAAGCGCAATTCGATTCGTGTACAAATATCAGCAATGTCTTCAAAAGAAGGTTGCGAAGAATATTTTAAAAAACTTAATCGCTTATATCCCAATATTTTTAGCCGAACCAAATACTACATTGAGCAAGCGGATTTGGGCAAAAGAGGAATATTTTATCGACTACAAATTGGTGATTTTTTTAATCAAGTTGACGCCGAAGAATTTTGTGCAGGATTTATTTCGCAAACACAAAAATCCCGCTCTGAATGCATTATAGTTGAATAATTTTAATTCTATTTCAAAAAATTTATGGCCAAAACTCTCTTTGACCAAGTAAAAATTGGTGATTTGACCCTCAATAATCGCATAATTATGGCACCCCTAACCAGAATGCGCTCTCGTCAACCTGGGGATATTCCGCATCAACTAAACGCCACATACTACTCTCAACGATCTTCGGCTGGCCTAATTATTTCCGAAGCCACACAAATTTCTCCGCAAGGCAAAGGCTATCCGGCCACTCCGGGAATTTATTCTGATCAACAAATTGAAGGATGGAAGTTAGTCACAAATGCCGTTCGCAATGCGGGTGGAAAAATTTTTTTACAACTTTGGCATGTGGGCAGAATTTCTCATAAATCTTTACAAATCGATAACAAACTTCCCGTTGCACCTTCGGCAATCCCAGCCAAAAATTCTGGAACCTTTGATAGTAATTGGCAACCCGTAGCCATTGAAACTCCTCACGCCCTAACAATCGAAGAAATAAAATCTATTGTTAAAGACTATAAAATTGCTACTCAAAATGCTATAAAAGCTGGCTTTGATGGAGTTGAGCTCCATGGCGCAAACGGATATTTGGTTGATCAATTTTTGCAAGATAGCTCTAATCATCGTCAAGATATTTACGGCGGAACCATTGAAAACCGCTCCAGATTTTTATTTGAAGTTCTCGATGAAATTATCAAAATTATTGGCAAAGGTCGAGTTGGCGTGCGTTTATCACCGTTTGGGACTTTTAACGACATGAGCGATTCCGATCCAATTAAGTTATTTTCTTATATTTTAAGCGAACTCAACAACAGAAATATTGCTTTTGTTGATTTAATTGAACCTAGAGCATCATCAGCCGGTGGCAGTGATAATCAAATTTCAAACGCTCCAAGTACCAGTGAAATTTTTAGACAAAAATATGATGGATTTCTGATTTCAGCTGGAGGCTATAATGCTAAAAATGCCCCCGAAACTATTGCAAATGATAAAGCCGACGCAATTGCTTTTGGTCGGTATTTTATTTCTAATCCTGATTTAGTTGATAGGTTGAAAAACGGCGTTGAACTTGCAAAATACGATCGCACAACTTTTTATGGCGGAGCTGAAAAAGGCTACACGGATTATCCGTTCTACAAATAAGAGAACTCAATTTTGATAAATAATCGCTAAACCAAATTGCCTTAAATTAATTTATAAAACTAATTTAAAGCTTTACACATCAAGGTTTACTACTTTCAAGGCATTTTCTTGGATAAAATCGCGTCGGGGCTCAACAACATTTCCCATCAGAACTGAAAATGTTTGATCGGCTTCGTCAAATTGATCAATTTTAACTTGTAATAAAGTGCGATTAGCTGGATCAAGAGTAGTCTCCCAGAGTTGTTCGGCATTCATCTCACCCAAACCCTTAAACCTCTGAATTGATACGCCTTTTTTACCAGCTTCTAAAATAAAATTAAGTAATTCAATTGGGCGATTTGAAGATTTTTCTTCATCACCGCGAATAAATTTTAATGAACCTGAAAAATCGTCGTTAATTTGATCAATAATTTGGCTAATAACTGCAATTTCTGGCAAATCCAAATGTGAATTTTTAACTACAAAAGTTGAGTTAACGCCTCGTGTTTGACGCATTAATTCAATATCATTTTCTTGAGTAATTTTACACTCCCATGTTGTTTGTTCATCACAATTTTCGGCAAATCTTTTTTCGATTTTTTTGATTAAAGCTGAAGTTTTTTTTGCATCCGCAACCCACGATTTATCAAATGCGCCGGCCAATGCAAGATTTTCGGCAATGTCGGCGGAAATTACGCGCGATAATGATGAAATTAAGTGCGAGAATTTGGTAAGTTTAACAATAAAATCTTGCAGATCAGCGCCAGCCCTATCTCCAGCTTTTGATTTTAGGATAGAATTATTAGTGGCATTTTGAACAATATAATTTTGAAGCGCTTGCTCATTTTTAACATATACTTCACTCGAACCTTTTTTGATTTTGTAAAGAGGAGGTTGAGCAATATATAAATAACCATACTCGATTAGTTTTGGCATGTGTCTAAAAAAGAAGGTGAGCAACAATGTTCTGATATGTGAGCCATCGACATCAGCGTCGGCCATAATAATAATTTTATGGTAACGAATTTTGGAAGGATCAAAATCTTCATTGCCAATTCCCGTTCCAAGCGCGGTAATTACGGTACCAATTTCGGCCGATGATAGCATTTTGTCGAATCTAGCTCTTTCAACATTCAAAATTTTACCACGAATTGGCAAAATAGCTTGGAATTTACGATTGCGACCAGATTTGGCGGAACCTCCAGCCGAATTTCCTTCAACAATAAAAATTTCACTTAAAGCGGGATCCTTTTCTTGGCAATCAGCGAGTTTTCCGGGTAAACTTGAGACCTCGAGCGCTGATTTTCTGCGTGTTAGCTCACGAGCTTTTCGCGCTGCCTCACGAGCCTGAGCAGCTTCAACCGCTTTACCAACAATGGCACGCGCATCGGAAGGTCTTTCTTCAAACCATTGGGCGAGTTTATCGTTGGCCCAAGCTTCGACATGAGTTCTAACTTCAGAGGAGACTAATTTATCTTTGGTTTGTGAAGAAAATTTTGGATCAGGAACTTTAACCGAAAGAACTGCCGTTAAACCTTCGCGCACATCATCACCACTTAAAACAATTTTATCTTTTTTAAAAAGTTTATTGTCGGAAGCATAGTTGTTAATCGTTCTAGTAAGTGCTGCCTTCATCCCAGCGAGGTGAGTTCCACCATCTCTTTGACGAATATTGTTGGTAAAACACAAAACATTTTCGTGGTAACTATCGTTCCATTGCATCGAAAGTTCCATCGATATTCCGCTTGTTTTGTCGGAACCGTTAACGGTAATGGTTTGGTGCAAAGCATTTTTGCTCTTATCAAGAAATTTAACATAGGCCTCAACTCCGCCCTCATAAAGCAAAATTACCTCTTTTGGATCTTCATTTCTGAGGTCTTGCAAAACAATTTTTACGCCTGAGTTTAGGAATGACAATTCGCGCAGTCTTTGTTCAAGTGTTGAGTAATTAAATTCTAAAACATTACTAAAAGTTTGATTTGAGGGGTGGAATTTAACTTGAGTACCTTTTTTACCCTTAGCATCTCCAATTATTTTGAGTGGCGCTTCAGCTTCGCCATGAATAAAGCGCATATAATATTCTTTACCGTCACGCCAAATATTTAGCTCAAGCCAATCCGAAAGAGCATTAACCACCGAAACACCGACGCCATGCAATCCTCCCGAAACTTTGTAAGAATTTTGATCAAACTTACCGCCCGCATGCAATTGAGTCATGATAACTTCGGCAGCCGAAACACCTTCTTCTTTGTGAATATCAACCGGAATCCCGCGACCATTATCTTTAACGGTAACCGAGCCATCGGCGTTTAAAGCAACCAAAACTTCATCGCAATGACCGGCCAAGGCTTCGTCAATAGCATTATCAACCACCTCATAGACCATATGATGTAAACCACTACCATCATCGGTATCGCCAATATACATTCCGGGACGCTTACGGACGGCTTCTAAGCCCTTTAAGACTTTTATTGAATCGGCAACATATTCTTGACCTTGATTTTGGACAACTTCTTCAAGAGCGTTTTCTTTTTTATTTGACATTTTGATTGGTAAATTTGGTGATAATAATTCGATAAATAATCGAAATTGAAAAATCTAAACTCAACATTAAGCACAGCAAAAATCGGCCACAGCAAAAATCGGCTTTAAAAAATCATAATTTTAAGAAAATTTTAAAATTCTGTTTAACTAAATTTTTGAATTTTATTGCTTGAATCTTCGATATGCTTGAATCGAGTTTTACTTAAGAAAGTGTAGTTAATTGAAACTTAAAAAAGAAGGGCTTTTTTTAAAAAAATTAAAAAATTATTTCGCTATTTCAATCGATATTTCTGAGACATCGGAATTTTGTTTTGCAATAATTTTTTGTTCATAACTTTTGATATAACAAAGAGAATTGGCAATATTGCGACAAAAATAAATTTTACCTTGAAGCAAATATTGGCTCTCATCATTGAGCTTCGGAAGGTTAATTTTATTAGCAATAATTTCGTTCCAATCGAATGAAGAGATAAGGCTTGCCGAATTCTTATCTTTTAGCTCAAGTAGATTCATGAAACTTGGACCTAGCGGATTTATTTTCCAGCCATCTTTAATTTTTATATTAAAAGCAATATCGGAAAGAGCCTTGACCTCAATATCGGCAGATTTTTGAAGATTGGGCAAATATTCAAGAAAAACTTCTTTGGATAATTTTTGTTGAGGCATAATATCGAGCAAATCGGATGATCCGCTTGCCCTATTGACCTCCATAATGCGATTGTTGTTTGAATCGGCAATATAAAATTTATCAATAATCGAAAATATGCCGTTTGGTTCATCAAAAGAAGTATTGACTCCAACTTCTTCACCGCGATGACCGCCAACTATTGTTGATAATTGCTTAGTATTAAAATCAAATTTCTTAATAGCGTTATTGAGACTATCGGAAATGTACGCGCCAGTATCGTCAACCACAAGACCTCGAGGATTTTGTAATCTTATGCGAGAATTTTTTTCATCTTTTGATTTATACAAAGTTTGCAAAGACCCATCTTTATCAATAACCCTGAGGTTAGAAGTTAAGGCATCAAGCAAATATAGTTTACCTTCGTAAACAGCCATATCGGAAGTTTGAGCCAAAGAATTTTCTGGATAAACCCCGTCTTGCTCGCCAATTTCGCCATTTCCAGCCAAAATCGAAAGTTGGTTGTCTTTCAGATTATATGCTAAAATTTGATTAGTTCCGGAATTGCTGATTATAAGCGTTGATTTATCGGGGAAGAACTCAACATCCGTTGGGGCAAATAAATCAATTTTAACATCATTTAGATTTATTTTTTTAGAAGCGATAATCTCGCCTTGCATACCCGATCCGATTAGAGTTTTTACAGAATTATTTTCAAAATCAATTACTCGAAGAGCGTTGTTTCCAGTGTCGGCAACAAAGATTTTTTTATTGCTATATGCAATTGATTGCGGGCTTAGAAACTGGGCATTGTCAAAATTACCATCATTAAGGCCGTTTGCTCCACTGCCGATTTTAGCTATTATTTCACCGTTAATATTAGTGATAAGAATCGAATTTTGCCCCGAATTAGCAACAATAATCACCGGGATTTCTCGGTTTTTATGCGAGAATTTTGAAACATAAATAATTTTGCTTGGAGCGGAAAGTATGTTGGAAATATTAATATCCTTTTCGAGGACAACTGGAATTTTGTTGCGATTAATCGAGAACTTATTTTTGTAATACAATTTGCTAGCATGATTGATGGCATCTTCGATTTTGTCAACTCCCTCGAGCTTTGCATACACTTTACCACTAAGGCTAAAAATGATAAAAGTTGGAGTTTTTGTTACGGCAAATTTATTTGATAAACTATGATCCAAATCATTTATAACTGGATAATTTATGTCAAATCTGATCACTGCTTTTTTGACCGCGAGATAATTCTCTTCATTTTCAAACAATGGCTTATGAACCCCAATTATAGCAAAAGTATTGGGGTATTTAGCATCGAGTTCTTTAAGTTTATCGATTGCTTCAATACAACTAACGCAAGATGAGCTCCAAAAATGTAAAATTGTTATTTTGCCACTTAAATTTTTTGGAGACAAAGGTTCAACAACATTAAGCCAACGATTTTTTTCAATAATATTTATTTTGTTAATTTCAGAGTTTTTGAAACTAACTTTATCAAAAATAACAAAAAAAACTGAAACTATTAACCATAACAATACTCCGCATAAAGCGATCAATAAAATAATTGACTTATCTTTGGAATTTATATTGATCATTTTATTAATAAAATTCTTGGTAGTTAATAGAAAAAATCTGATGATTTTGATAAAAAAGATCTATGAATTTTGAAAAATTTTTGAGGTCGGTAAGTCGATGAGGAGAAGATAAATTTAGCATTAAGAACTATGCGCATCTTGAGTTGGTAATTATAAATTTTTTAAATTTAAGCTAAATATTGTTATTATTTTTGAAGGGTTTTTGCGA
>RFYG01000042.1 GCA_009925685.1 Pseudomonadota bacterium | reverse complement strand
ATTTATAATTTTACAAAAATAAATATTTTTAATGAGACATAAATTTTTGGAATACTTAATCTTAAATTAAATTTTGTATAATTATTTGGCGCAAACAATCTCGCTAATATTGGTTGTATAGCGCGGTGAACGATTGTTATTTTGCATTGCCCAAGCCCTTTTTGTGCCTTGAATAGCATAAAAAACACTATCATTTCCCAAATTATTTTTGCCAAAAATTTGATTTATTTTTTCAACTGTTTGTTGCCTTAATTCCATTCTTTTTTGTTGATTAATATCGCTATTATCAAACAAATCTGATTGCATTTCTTGACCTTTTTTTTGCAAATCTAATAACGCCACGCCGGCTTTTTTATAGACGAAACCGTTAACATAAATTTTGTCTAAAATCTTAAGAGCCATTTTTAAAATTTCTGAAACATTATCAGTTGACACCACAAAACCAATTGATTCACCACGGCAATATTGCAAATGTTTCGCCACAAATGGACTGGTGCGAACATAAACATAAAGACCATTGGCGATGGAATCTTGTTTACGCATTTTTTCGCAGGCGCGCATGATGTAATTGGCAATAGCTTCTTGTAACTCAGATTTGTCATAAACATTTTTACCAAAAGATTTTGATGACAAAATATTTTTGCGATTTTTGATTTCTTCGAGCGATAAACACGATACTCCGCGTAATTCATAAACGATTCTTTCTCCAACGACACCAAGAATTTTTCTGATATGCTTGGGGTCGGAATCGCGAAGCTCAAGAGCGTTATTAATGCCAACCGCACTAAGGCGCGAGGCAATACCCTTGGCAACTCCCCATATTTCGGTAAGAGCTATTTTGGCCAAAATTTTATTTTGCAAACCAACATCGCGTAAGTCGCAAACATTATTTGGCGCTAAATCGTAGAGATTCTTTTTGGCAATATGGTTGGCGATTTTGGCGAGAGTTTTAGTGGGTGCAATCCCGATAGAAGTGGGTATGCCGAGCCATTTTTGAATTTTATGTCGAATATCAAAACACAAATCAATTGGGTTATCGTAAGCGATATTGTCGAGACGCAAAAAAGCTTCATCAATTGAATAAATTTCAACATCAGGAACCATCATTTGCAGAGATTTCATGACGCGATTCGAAATATCACCATAAAGACTGTAATTCGAAGAAAAAACCTTAACTTGCGATTTTTCAATCAAATTACGATATTTGAAAAATGGCGCACCCATTGGAATTCCAAGAGCTTTAGCCTCATTGGAGCGTGCAATTATACAACCGTCATTATTGGATAAAACCACGATTGGCTTTTGCGCTAATTTGGGCTGAAAAACTCGCTCGCAAGAAGCATAAAAATTATTGCAGTCAATTAAGGCAAAAATCGGAAGCTTAGACATTTCAATAACATTAAAGTTTATGAATCACACTAGTAACAACGCCCCAGATGATGTTGTCGTTAAAGTCTTTAAGTTCGATTGGTGAATATTTTTTGTTAGCGGGATATAAAAAAACTCCGCGATTATTTTTGAGAATTTTTTTGACCGTAAGTTCACCATTAATTGACGCAATAACAATATTACCGCTTTTAACTTCGAGGCTACGATCAACCACCAAAACATCGTCAGCATTAATGCCCGCATCAATCATTGAATCGCCAATAACGCGCACCAAAAAAGTAGCGGTGGGATGTTTAATTAAATATTTATTTAGATCGATTGTTTCAGCAATATAATCATCAGCAGGCGAAGGGAAACCAGCTCGAACGGCACTTTGATACAATGGCAAATTGAAGCATTTATTGTCGATATATTCATGAACTTTACCAACTAGGCTTATGGGGATACGAATTGGTTTGGTTGATTCTAAGTATTTGCCCTGCCCCTTTGGACGGCCAGCGCCTGATCTAAAGCCACCTCGTGCCATATTTATGATTATTTTTGATTAAATTAAAAATGACGAATTAAACAAATTTTTTAAACTTTAATTTGTGAAATTTTCAGATTTTAGAATAATGTACCGAAATCATAAATCAATCTACACATTTTAAAAACCCCAAAAAACTTCTAAAAAAACTTCTATTTAAAAAACCTACAGCCATAATAAAACCATTGATCCCGATGAAAATATTTGCACTAGCGACATTTTTTATTTCAACATAACTGATATTCAAATTTTTATAATCTATTTTTAACAACTATGAAATTTTTAATATATCGTCAAACCAAGTCCGCCATGCAATCTGGCAAGCTCAACACCAAAAAATGGATTCTCGAACCAATAGAATCACAGAACTCGCGCTCCAACAATAATATCATGCACTGGGTTTCAACTGATAACACTAAAAACCAATTACGATTTGAATTCGCCACTAAACAAGATGCTATTGATTTCGCTTCGAAAAAAAAATTCGATTTCAACATAATCGAACCGCAAGAACCCAAAATAAAACCCAAATCTTACGCCGAAAATTTTACCAACTAAAAACTCTAAAGCATGACAATCATTGACACCATCGCCGTAAAATTAAACTCCAAAAAATCCACTATTGATGATTTTTTTACGCAACAATTTTATCAAAACCCCGCCCTTTTTTATAACTCGATTGATTTACGCCATAGCTCCTACAAAATTTGCGCCATCGATACCAATTGCTATCCGGCGGGCTTTAATAATTTATCTGAATCTGGTCAAAAAGATGCTCAACGATTAGTAAATGATTTTTTTGCCCAAAATTCGATAGTTACTAATTCAACCAAAATCCAAAATATTTTTATTATTCCCGAAAATCACAATCGCAACGCTCGTTATCTCGAAAATTTGGCGATGATTTTTCAAATCTTACAACAGCAGAAAAATTTTCGAATTTTTATTGCAACCTATAATCCAGAAATTCAGAACGCCACAACTCTTGATCTTGAAAACCATGCGTCGATAACCCTTTTTCCACTTCAAAAGATCTCTGGCAAATTAGCTATCACCAACAGCGATAATCAAAATATTTTTGCCGATTTCGCCATTCTTAATAACGACTTAACCAACGGTGTTCCCGAAATTTTGAATAATATCTCAACGCCAATTAATCCGCCGATTGAAATGGGCTGGTTTCAACGCAACAAATCTCATCATTTTACGATTTACAATCAAATTGCCGAACAAATTGCCTCGATACTTGGCATCGACCCGTGGCTTATTTCATCTATGCATGAAAGATGCGATGATATAAATTTTAAAGAAAATATTGGCCTCGAATGTTTAGAAAAAAATGTTGATAATCTTTTAAAAAAAATCGCCGAAAAATATCGCCAACACAGCATTAAAGAACAACCTTATTGCTATATCAAAGCCGATAATGGCACCTACGGAATGGCGGTTTGGGCAGTCTCAAGCGCGCAAGATGTCGTTGAGATAAACAAAAAAGAACGCAATAAAATGAATATGCTCAAAGGCGCCACTCAAACTCACAAAGTTATGGTGCAAGAAGGCATAGTAACTCATGATAAAATTAGTGGTAATCCTTGCGAACCAATGATTTACATGATTAATGGTGAAGTTGCGCAATATCTATTTCGTTGTAATCAACAACGCGACAATCACATTAGCCTAAATGCTTCAGGCGCAAGTTTTTTTAATATTGATAAATTGCCCGCCGACAATAATATCATCGATACCAACAAAAATTTCATTCCAACCTATCAACTAATCGCCAAAATGGCTTCGCTGGCCTCGGCAATTGAATATCAAAAAATCAAACAATGACCAACAAATCAAAAAAACATCCCGTAATCGGGGTCTTGCCAGATTTTCAAAATGGCGCCGACAACACATATTCTAAAAAAGATTTTTACGCCATTCGCAAAAACTACATTGACGGCATTTCTTCGGTCGGAGGACTCCCGATTATAATTACTTATGACTACGCTAAAATTGATGATTATTTAAGCCTAATTGACGGCTTAATGGTGGTTGGAGGCTATATGGATATTCATCCCAATCGCTATGGTGAAGATTTTATTCACCCAACCGTGAAGCTAAATTTGGCGCGCGAAAACTTTGAGCATGAATTTGTTAGCAAAGCCCTTCAAACCCCTTTGCCAATTTTTGGCATTTGTAATGGTATGCAACTAATAAGTATCTTGCACGGCGGTAAAATTCTTCAACATATTCCTGATCACTCGCAATTTATGGATCACGAACAAAGTCATTTTGCCGAATTTAAAGAATATGGCGCACCTTATCACGAAATCACCGTTGATAAAAATTCAAACTTTTATCGAATCACCCAAACAGAAAAATTCTCGAGCAACTCCTCGCACCATCAAGCTGTTGAATCCATTGGCAATGGCCTCAAAGTTGTTGGAACAGCTTCTGACGGTATAATCGAGGCTTTTGAAAAACCTAACCATCCGTTTTGCCTTGGTGTGCAATGGCATCCAGAGTTTCATACCTCAAAAGCAGATGAAAAACTCTTTGCCGAATTTGTAAAACAAGCTGAACTTTATAAAAAAACAAAAAATCATGGATAAAACTTATCAAGAATCTTCACCCAATGAACCTCAAAAAGGCCTTAGAATCGCCAAAATGATTGCTCAAAGTGGCTATTGCTCAAGGCGTGAAGCCGAAGCCTTAATTATCGAAGGGCGCGTTCAAGTAAATGGCAAATATATCGACCATCCGGCAATTTTAATCACTGATGAATCAGTTAAAATCGATGGCAAATTAATTAACCAAAAACAACCATCTCGAGTTTTTTTATTTTATAAACCCGTCGGTTTAATCTGTACCAACAAAGACCCCGAAGGCAGAAAAACAATTTTTGATTTATTGCCCAAAAACTTACCCCGACTTATCAGCGTTGGTCGTCTCGATTTTAACACTGAAGGACTTTTAGTTCTAACTACCGATGGCGCGGTTGCACGCTATATGGAGCTTCCAAAAAATAAATGGATTCGCAAATATCGCGTGCGAGTTTTTGGTAAACTCAATCACGATAGGCTCAAAGCTTTGGTCAAAGGCATAACGGTAGATGGCATAAAATATGGCTCAATCAAGGTTGAAATTGACACCGAAAAAGAATCAAATTCATGGCTTACAATTTCACTCACTGAGGGCAAAAATCGTGAAATTCGTAAAATCATGGAACATCTTGGGCTTCAGGTAAACCGCCTAATAAGAGTGAGTTTTGGTCCGTTTAATCTGGGTGAAATGAAAGTTGGTGAAATCCATGAAATTTCCAAAAAAACCCTAAAATCATCAATTCCGAATGCAGTTTTTAAATTTTAAACGAAGTTTAAAATCTTAAATCTTTTATCTTTATAACCATAAATCTTTTATGTGGCAGACACGACTAGCAGAAGTTTCTGAAGGATAAGTTGTAGGTAGACCATTATCACCTTCACGTGGATTACCATCGCCAGGTGTAGGATAAGTTTTAACTTGATTTCGATCATATAATTGGAAAGGAACTCCGGGTGGCATTGAATTGCCATATCCTTGATTACCATACGCAACTCCTAGTGGCATTGGAGGTCTGGGTGTTAGCGGATGGACATGAGGAGGCCCAAAGTGTTGTTGACCAGAATTCAAATGGACAAGACGCTCAGAATAATATCTGGGTGCTAGAGGCGGAGGCTCATAGCTAGTTCCAGATATTGGTCCAAGATCTAAACGAGGAACTTGGGATGGCCTTGAAGAAGCTTGGGATGGCCTTGAAGAAGCTTGGGATGGCTTTAATCCATAAACATCTCCTGGAGTTAATTGTGCACGTATCCTTTTTTCAATTTCATCAACTCTTTGTTTAACGACTCCTGTTTCTTGTGCAGTTTGGGTTTCTTTGCTGTTTTTATTAAAAACCTCATCAATAGTTTTCTTAATTAAAATACGATTTTCAGGGCTTTCAAAAAATACCTGAAACAACGAATTTTTGATAAAATACGGTTTTTGATTTTCATCAAAAATTACATCATCAAAAGGATCTATTTTTTTGGTATTTAAATAAACCTCCATCCGCCTACAAAACATCTTGGTAATTTCGTCCAAAGCTTCTTCTTTACTAGCAGAATCAAGTTTATCGAGATCATTTTTTAAATCCTCAATCTGATTAAATTTATTTTCTAAAATTTTAGATTTATGATCAAAAAGTTTTTTTTTTGATATAAACTCTGATATATACCCTGATATATACCCTGATATATACTCAGGAATTTGACCTTTATAAATTCCCTTTATTAAAGGATTTGAAAGATAACTAAGAATTTCTTTTTTAATTTCCTGAGGATTAAGTTTATTTTTTTCTAAATAATCAGGCTCTTGCATCTTTATTTCAACACCTTCAGGTAATGAGGGAAGTTTTGGATTAAATCTCATAGTTTTGACATATCAATAACGAAGCGATAGCGCACATCACTTTTTAAAACTCTTTCATAAGCTTGATTTACATAGCTCGGATCTATCACTTCAATTTCGGGAGTAATATTATGCTTACCACAAAAATCTAGCATCTCTTGAGTTTCTTTAATCGAACCAATCACTGAGCCAGCAAAATTTCTGCGCATCATGATCAGCGGAAATGGATTGATAGTGAATGGCTTGTCGGGAGCGCCAATGGCTACCAAGGTTGCGTCGAGTTTTAGCAAACCAAAATATAAGTGTAAATCAATGTCAGCGCTTGAAACTGTGTTGATAATCAAATCGAAATAACCCGCATATTTTTGCAAATTTTTTGGATCGTTAGTTGCCACAAAATCGTCGGCGCCCATTTTTTGCGCATCAGCTCTTTTTTTGTCGGAATGACTCAAAACAGTGACTTGCGCGCCCATGGCTTTGGCAATTTTCAAACCCATATGACCAAGTCCGCCAAAACCCAAAATTGCAACTTTTTTGAGCGGTCCAGCCTGCCAATGTTTTAAAGGGGAATATAAAGTAATACCGGCACAAAGTAATGGCGCGCCTCTATCGAGAGGAATATTGCCAGGAATTTTTAAGACATAGTTTTCATCAACCACAATAACATCACTATAACCGCCTTGCGCAATAGTTTTACCATCTTTTTCATAACCATTGTAGGTTTGCGTCATGCCATTTAAACAATAATTATCATCGTGATTTTGGCAATTTACGCAAACTCGGCAAGAATCGACAAAACAACCAACCCCAACGCGATCTCCGACTTTAAATTTAGAAACCTTTTGACCAACTTCACGCACCACGCCAGAAATTTCATGCCCCGGAACCATCGGATAAAGTGATGGACCCCACTCACTTCTAACTTGATGAATATCGGAATGACATATACCGCAATATTTAATATCTATCACTACATCATTTTCGCGCGGATCTCTTCTATCGAAATAATATGACGGGCTAAGACCTGAATTTGACGATTTGGCAACAATGCCTTTAGCATTAATCATAAAATTTATATTTTTTGGAGGAATTTTTTAGGATTTAGTTTTTATAGAATTATTTTATAAATTAACAACCTTAACAAACGAATTTTCTAATATATTTTGATTAGTTGCCCCAAGTTTCAATAATTAAATTTTATAAAAATTATACAAACTTAAAAACCCTATCGTGCCTTGTGTATTTAATGCTAATCTTATGGCAATTTTATTTTAAAAATTTATCGCAAGATCTCTGCAAGACTGACTTCAGATTTGGCACCAGTTCGGCGGTCCTTAATTTCGAGTTGACCATTTTCCAATGATTTTGGGCCAACAATAATTTGCGTTGGAATGCCGATCAAATCGGCAATAGCAAGCTTTTGTCCCAAAGTGTTTTTGGTGTCATCATACAAAATATCGACGCCTTTTTGTGCCAAAATTTTATACAAATTATCGCACATCGCATCGCATTTTTCGTCGCCAACGCGAATGTTTATTAAAATCGCATCGAACGGCGCGATTGGTTTAGGCCACACAATTCCTTTGTCATCATGATTAGCTTCAATTGCGCCCGCCACGACTCGCGACACGCCAATACCATATGAACCCATATTTGGATATATTTTTTCGCCATTTTGCCCCATAACGCTCGCTTCCAGTGCTTTTGAATATTTTAAACCAAAGTTAAAAACTTGCCCAACCTCAATTCCGCGACGCGAAACCAAATTTTCTGGCGCAAGCGGACATTTTTCGGCGACATGAAGTTCATCAGCCATTGCATATATTGATTGCAAAGCCTTGAAGTCAAAATTAATTTCATGCAAAAAATTAGGTTTTAATTGCGCAAAAAAATCGGATTTAGAATTAGAATTCTGAAGATTTTCAGAATTAGTTTGGTTGGAAAATTGCGCAGAATAAATTTCATCGAGTTTTTTGTCATAATAAATCGCACTTTCACCAACATCGGCTAAAATATGAAATTCATGAGATAAATCACCACCGATTGCACCGGTATCAGCCCTAAGGGCAATTGGCTTCAAGCCCATGCGCAAGAAAATTTTAAAATAGGTTTCATACATCAAATTATAGGTTTGACGTGCCGAATTTTCGTCAATATCGAACGAATATGAATCTTTCATCAAAAATTCTCGACCACGCATCAAACCAAATCTGGGACGGATTTCGTCACGAAATTTCCAATGAATTTGATAAAGATTTTTTGGTAAATCTTTGTAGGAAGAAATATTTTTTCGAAAAATATCGGTCACAACCTCTTCATGAGTTGGTCCATAAAGAATATCGCGATCGTGGCGATCTTTGATACGAAGCATTTCTTTACCATAGGCATCGTATCGACCTGATTCAATCCAGAGTTCGGCAGGCTGAATCGTTGGCATTAAAATTTCAAGCGCCCCAGCCTTGTCCATTTCTTGTTTAATAATATTTTCGACCTTGCGCAAAACCTTCAGTCCTAATGGAAGCCAAGAATAAATCCCCGAAGCAGTTTGACGAATCATCCCTGCCCTAACCATAAGTTGATGCGAAACCACGGTGGCATCAATTGGATTTTCTTTAAGAGTTGGAATAAAGTAATTTGTAAGACGCATAAATTTAGATCAATAAAATTTTTGAAGGCAATCTTCGATATTTAGAGTTTTGAAATGCTAGAGTAAGTTATAGTTCAATTTTTGATAAATCGCCTATTTCATTAAATAAATCTCGAATTAATGATAATAAAATTAGACGATTTTCACGAGCCGAGAGATCAACATCATTAACAATAATATGGTCAAAAAAGTGAGCTAATGGCGCCTCAATGACCACAAGAAGATCAAAAGCTTTTTCAAATTCGGCTTTAGTAATTAATTTACGAAAATCACGCGAAACTTGTTTGATTCGACGATAAAGATGTTTTTCATATTTATTTTTGAAACCCAAAACTGATGGGCGCCCAGAATATTTTTTGCCATCTTTTTTCTCTTCGATAGATAAAATATTGGCTGATCTTTTGTAGAGTTCGATTAGTTTTTTGTGATTATTATTTGCTACAAAATTATTAAGAAATTTAATTTTTTTGATTAAAAATAAAATATCGACCATCTTATGAGAATCAAGGCTTTGAAGGTAATCATTCATGACAACATTTAAAATATCTTGGCGAATGTTTTCTTGATCTCTGAGATAAACTTTTAGGCGCTCAATTATGAAGTTAACAATTTCTTCAATAAGCTTTTTCTTAATGACAAAAAACTCTTTTTTATCAGCCGAAATATAGTTTTTCAGCATTTTAGGTGAAAAAGTTTTGAGTGATCTTTCGACTAAAATTCGAATTGGAAATGCAATATTATGTTGATGTGAGATGCGAATGATCCCCAAGGCGCACCTGCGCAAAGCATATGGATCTTTAGAGCTAGTTGGCTTTTCACCAATCAAGAAAAATCCTACAATAGTATCGATTTTGTCAGCAATTGCTAAAGCTATTCCAAGCGGAGTATGAGGAGTTGGCGAATCAACTCCGGTGGGCAAATAATGTTCACGAATGGCCTCAATAATTTTGTAATTGTGCTGTTGTTTTGAAGCATAAAAACTTCCGAATTTTCCTTGTAGCTCTGGGAGCTCAGCAACTGCCTTGGTAGCTAAATCAGCCTTCGATAAATTCACGGCATTATCGATTAAACTTATATCGCAATGCGGTACAAAAATCGACAAAAACTTGGACATTTCTTTGAATCTCTCAACCTTGTCAAGCATAGTGCCAATTTTTTGATGATGGATTATTTTGGCAAGCTTATCAATGTAATGTAATAGGGGTTTTTTAAGATCTTCGGCGACGAAAAATTCAAGGTCATTAAGGCGCGCACGCATTATTTTTTCATTATCTTTAATGATTTTTATTTGGTTTGATTCATTAACAATACAATCACAAACGAATAAAAATTTAGCTGATAATTTACCATCAAGATCATGGCAACAAATATATTTTTGATTACTTTGCAAAGTTAAATTGAGCGCTTCGCTAGGTAACTCCAAAAACTTGTCATCTATTTTCGCAATTAAAACATTAGGATTTTCACACATTCCAACCAACTCTTCGAGTAAAGCCGAATTAGTAAAATTATCTGGAACTAAAATTTGATTTTCTTGGGCGATTTTTTGAGTTTGAGATAAAATATTTTGTTTACGAATTTGATGATCAATAATGATATTGTTTTTTTGAAGAATACCTTCGTAATCCTTGGCGTTATTGATTTCAATAGGATTACCCATTTTATCAAAAGTTGTATTTGAAGCTTTTAGAAAAGCAAAATCGAATTCCAAAATCTCAGAACCAAACAAAGCCATTATTGAACGAATTGGCCTAATCCATTTAACTTGATTACCGCACTCAACATCGTAGCGCATAATTTTCGGCCACGAATTTTGCATTTTTTGCATGATAAGAGGTAATGATTGTAAAATTATTTGTTTAGTCTGAATGCAAGACTCGGGCCTTTGATACACATAAAAACCACCCATAATCGATAATTCATCAAATGATTTTTTGCCAGTTGAGCGCAAAAAACCTTCGAGCGCTTTAGGGTCGGCATCAGTTTTTGGACCAACTTTTTTTTGCGCTAATTGGATTTGTTCAGGCTTGAGATTTTTGATTATCAAAACCAATCGACGCGGAGAAATAAAGGCATTAAACGAATTTGAATTAATATTTAAATTATTTTTGCTAAAAATTTCCTCAGCGATTTTTTTAAAATTTTCAA
>RFYG01000041.1 GCA_009925685.1 Pseudomonadota bacterium | reverse complement strand
CAAAGCGCGACTCCAAAAGAGATTAAAAAGGAGCTGAATCTAAAAATTATCAATTACCAATCAAACAACATTATGACCAAGTCTAAAGCTCTCAAGAACACGACCATTGTTATTGCTAACAACGCTAAAATTAAAAATTCAAAAAAATCCTTCACTATAAATATCAACAACCAAAAAGATGATAGACTAAGCAACTTCGGCAAAGCCGTTCTCAAAGATCGCTACCTCATGCCCAACGAATCTTTCCAAGATTTATTTGCTCGCGTCGCCTCATATTACGCCGATGATCAAGATCACGCCAATCGCATTTACGACTATATCTCAAACCTTTGGTTTATGCCCGCCACCCCAGTTTTAAGTAACGGCGGAACTGAGCGTGGTCTCCCTATTTCATGCTTTTTAAACGAATCTTCGGACTCTCTTGACGGCATCGTAAACCTATGGAATGAAAATGTTTTATTAGCTTCAAGAGGTGGCGGAATCGGAAGTTATTGGGGCAATTTACGCTCAATTGGCGAAACTGTGCGCGGAAACGGCAAAACATCAGGCATCATACCTTTTATCAAAGTAATGGATTCGCAAACTCTGGCCATCTCTCAAGGTAGTTTGCGCCGTGGTTCGGCGGCGGTTTATTTGCCAATAAATCATCCCGAAATCGAAGAATTTATTGATTTGCGTCGCCCAACTGGTGGTGATCCAAATCGTCGCTCTCTAAACCTGCATCATGGCGTTGTTGTAACCGACGAATTTATGCGCGCGGTCGAAAAAGATGGCGACTTTGAACTCAAAAGCCCTCATAGTGGTCAAACACTTGAAATCGTCAAAGCCAGAACCTTGTGGGTCAAACTACTTACCGCTCGAATCGAAACCGGCGAACCTTACATTTTATTTATCGACTCCGTAAATCGCGCACGCCCACTTCATCAACAAAAACTCAAACTCGAAGTTAAAACTTCTAATTTATGCAGTGAAATCACTCTTCCGACCGGCATTGACCATCTCGGTAACGATAGAACCGCGGTGTGTTGCTTATCGTCGCTTAATCTCGAATATTACGACGAATGGAAAGACCATCCACAAATTCTCGAAGATGTTATGCGCTTCCTCGATAATGTTTTGCAAGACTTCATCGATAAAGCTCCCGAAGGTATGGCCAAAGCCAAATACTCGGCCATGCGTGAACGCAGTGTTGGTCTTGGTGTAATGGGTTTTCACTCATTTTTACAAAGCAAAAATGTGCCAATCGAATCTGCCATGAGTAAGGTTTGGAACAAAAAAATCTTCATGCAAATCAAGCAAGGTGTCGATCGTGCCTCCAAAGTTTTAGCCAAAGAGCGCGGAGCTTGCCCAGACGCCCAAGATGCCGGTACCGAAGAAAGATTTTCCAACAAACTCGCAATCGCCCCCACCGCTTCAATTTCTATTATTGCGGGCAATTCTTCGCCGGGGATTGAGCCTTTTGCCGCCAATTCTTTTACACAAAAAACTCTCACCGGTTCATTCAATGTGCGTAACAAAAACTTGGTAAAACTCTTAGAATCAAAAGGCAAAAATTCTGAAGATGTATGGTCTTCGATCACTATCAATGAAGGCTCGGTCCAACATTTAGATTTTCTCGATGAACACGAAAAATTGGTCTACAAAACTGCGCAAGAAATTGATCAACGCTGGATCGTTGACCTTAGCGCTGAAAGGCAAGAATATATTTGCCAAGCTCAAAGCTTAAATATATTTGTACCGGGCAATGTATCGAAAAAATATTTACACGATATTCATTTCCGCGCTTGGCAAAAGGGTTTAAAAAGCCTTTATTATTGTCGTTCAACTTCGATTCAAAGAGCCGATAAAGTTTCCAACAAAACCGAAAAAGACGATATTGATTTCTCTATAAACCAAGCAAATGAATCTTCCGCAAGCAAATATGAAGAATGCTTAGCGTGCCAATAAATTGCCAATAAAACCCAAACATTCATCAATGATAAAAAACCACAAAATAAAATTTATTGACCTATTCGCTGGAATTGGCGGAATTCGACTAGGATTTGAATCGTTAACAGCCAATTGCGTATTTTCGTCGGAATGGGACAAATTCGCGCAAAACACTTATGAAGCAAACTTCGGTGAGCGCCCGCGTGGAGATATCACATTAATTAATGAAAGTGACATTCCGGATTTTGATTTATTATTGGCTGGTTTTCCATGTCAGCCATTTTCGAATGCCGGATTAAAAATGGGATTTGAAGATACTAGGGGGACACTTTTTTTTCATATCGCCAAAATTTTATCTTTTCACAAACCCAAAATAGTTTTTTTAGAAAATGTTAAGGGCCTTAAAAATCACAACAAGGGCAACACTTTTCGAGTAATTAAAAATGTTTTACAAGAAATTGGCTACAATGTTCATTCGGAAATTTTAAATGCTAAAGATTTTGGCATTCCGCAAAATAGAGAAAGAATTTATATCGTAGGATTTTTAGATAATTTAGACTTCTCATTTCCTAAGCCAACAACTCTCCCAACAAAATTAGGCACTATTCTCGAAAATAATGTCGACCCCAAATATACTCTGTCGGATAAACTTTGGGATGGTCACCAAAGAAGAAAAATCGAACATGAAAAAAAAGGTAATGGTTTTGGCTATTCAATTTTCGATGAGAATTCTCCCTACTCTAGCACCATTTCAGCTCGATATTATAAAGATGGATCCGAAATATTAATTAAGCAAAACGAAAAAAATCCACGAAAACTTACACCCAGAGAGTCAGCACGACTTCAAGGTTTTCCGGATAGTTTTAAAATTATTTGTAGCGACAACCAAGCCTACAAACAATTTGGTAACAGCGTTTGCGTTCCCGTCATAAAAGCAATCGCCGAACAAATAAAGTTAGCCCTAGAAAGGCCTCTAAAAAAGCATAGAAATATCGAGGTGGATTTATTTAATTATCAAAAATAAAAATATGAAAATAGAAAAACTGCAAATCTCTAAAGAAAAGTCAGAAATTAATTTAAAATTCTATTTTCTCTTAAAACATTTAAACAAATTAAACCCCTCTGAACGCCAAATAAATCTAGTATCCGAAAACATTTCTTTATTCAAATCTGACATCGAAAAATTAAGAGAAAATTTAGAAATCATTTTTCAAAAATCCTTAAGCAAACTCGAAATAATTCGTGAGATTTCGCTCAGAATTAACGACGAACTCGACATAATTTTACTTAACTTTTCGACAAAACTTTTCCAGATTAAAGACCTACTTCTGGCCGAGTCAAAAATTTTTGAAAACATCGATTTAGAAAACCTTTCTAAACTAGATCCACTTTCTCTCGAATATGATAAAATTTCCGTTCTAAAACCCTATAAAACCAGAGTTAACGGGGCATTGTTAGCACTTTTATTTTTTGAAAAATTAGATGAAAAAAAATTTAATTTTATGTCAAAAGACTCTTTTGAATATATTTCTCATCTTTCAAAAATTGCTAATGATATGCGAAAAAAGGGTCTTGAGACAAATCAAATTTTCATGCTGATGTTCAATGAATCGATAAACCAATCAATAATATCAGATTCGGGCACTAATTATGAAGATCGAATTAGATCGGTTTTGAGCAATATTGGCATAAAAAATATTTCAAAAACTCATGATAAAAATGACAAAAGCACCGAATATGATTTTTTCTTCGAAATAGATAATAAAACCTACGGAATTGGAGCAAAAAGAACGCTTCGAGAGAGGTATAAACAATTTATTAAAACCTCCCTTACGAGCAAAATAGATATATCGATTCAGATTACTCTTGGGATAGACTTGAACGAAGAAAAGGCCAAAATAATTTTATCACATGGCTCATATATCTTTGTCTCAGATGAGGTTTATCAAAGTCGAAATTTTTTACAAAAATATGACAAAATTTATTCCGTAAAAAATTTAAACGTCAAAACATTGAGAAACCTGAAATAAAACACCCAAAACATAAATCTCAAAAAATCATCAGGCAATTTGTTCAATTCCAAGGAAAAAATTTGACTGTAATTTTATTGTAAATTTATTTTTAATAGCGACTAGCTAAATAAAAATTTACTTCAAAAATTATGAAAAATTTATCAGAAACTAAAATGGGTTTTGAACAATGCCCCCAAGCTTTCATAGATCATAATCTAACCAAATTTTGGCCATTAAAAAATTTCTTCTTCTCAAATTTTATTGCAGTTTTTGCCAAGTTTTTTGCCAAAAATCTTGTTGTAATTTTTATGCCAAAAAAAATATCTGAAAAAAATATTTTAAAATCATGCTTAGCATCAAATTTATTGATTTTTTTAATTTTTTTTTCTGATTGTTATGCCAATTCTTACCCTACTCTCCCACCAATTACCGTTAGCGCCAAAAAACAAATTCTTAGCGAAAATGATTTTACCAATTCACAACTAAAAATTAAAAAAATCGCCGGTGGGGCGAGCCTTATTTCTTCGGATGATTTGCAAAAAAATTATTCGGCCACCCTTAAAGATATGCTTGATTACGTGCCCGGAATTATCGCGCAATCAAAGGCCGGACAAGAGTCGCGCTTGTCGATTCGTGGCTCGGGCTTGTCGCGCAATTTTCATTTACGAGGCGTAAATTTATATCAAGATGGCGTGCCGATTAATCTCGCCGACGGCTCCGCCGACTTTCAAGATATTGACCCACTGGCTTTCAATCATGTTGAGGTTTTTAAGGGCGCCAATGGCATGCATCTTGGCTCATCGACTTTGGGCGGGGCCATAAATTTTGTGTCGCCAACGGGTTACAATGCGGACGCGCTAAAATTCAGGCTCGAAGGTGGAAGTTTTGGCACCGCACGCACCAATATTTCGAGCGGAAAAGTGCTCAGAAAATTCGATTATTTTGCCTCATTAAGCACTTTTAAAACCGATGGTTATCGTCAACAAAATCAACAATCCGACACTAAATTTTATAGCAATTTTGGCTATCGCATTAACCAAAATACTAAAAACCGCACTTATTTAACTTTGATTAATTCAAATCTTGAATTGCCCGGAAGTCTTACCAAAAGCCAATTCGAAGCCAATCCAAAACAAGCAAATTCGAGTAGCTTAAGCGGTAAAAATGCCCGCGATTTTAATGAAATTAGAATTGCCAATAAAACCTCGTGGAAGCTTGATAATTCTAGTTTCAATGCTGGTTTTTACAGTAATTTAAAAGATTTAGATCATCCGATTTTTCAAGTTCTCGATCAACAAACACAAAATTATGGAATTTTTGGCGATGGCCATCTCAAAAACGAAATTTTCTCGCATCAAAACGAAACCGATTTTGGCGTTAATTTAAGTTATGGCAAAACTAACGCTAAAAGATTTAAAAATGTTGGCGGTCGCTCTACGGAGTTAACTCAAAAAGGTGATGAAAAATCACAAAATGGGCTATTTTTTGTGCAAAATAATTTACATTTAAATCAAAAAATCGCGCTAATTTTTGGCTCACAATTTATTTTGGCCAATCGCGATTACAAAGATCGTTTTTTAAGCGATGGTGATCAAAGCGGTGTACGTAAATATTATGGCTTAAGCCCCAAAATTGGCGCGATTTACAACCTCGAAAAAAACACCGAAATTTTCGGCAATTTAAGCGGGGCTTATGAACCGCCAACTTTTAGCGAAGTTAGGCAAACGACTTTTTCGGGATTGGCCAATATTTCGGCGCAAAAATCTTACACGCTTGAAATTGGAACGCGCCGAACCAACACCGACCTCAATTGGGACATGGCATTATATCGTTCGCATTTACGCGATGAATTGATTTTGTACAATGTTGCGCCCAATGCCACGCAGGCCGTAAACGCCAACAAAACATTGCATCAAGGGGTTGAAATCGGCATCGATACCAAAATTTTGAGCAATATTTTTAGCCAAAAATCTGTTACCAATAATGAAAAAATTGGCGACAAATTGATACTTCGCGCCACTTACATCTTGAATGATTTCCGCTTTATTAACGACTCGATTTATCACAACAAAACTATTCCCGGAGCTACGCGCCACTTCATTCGCGCTGAATTAAAATATCAAAATTCTGCGGGATTTTATATGGCGCCAAATGTTGAAATCGTACCAACTAAGTTTTTCATCGACAGCCAAAATAGCCTCAAAGCGCCGAATTATTGGGTGCTTTCACTCAATGCTGGCCACGAATTTAATCGTAATTTTTCAATTTATTTGGACGCCAAAAATTTGTTCAATAAAAAATATTCACCGACCGTCGATGTTTTAGCAAAGCCTGTGGGCAATGGAAGCGCGGTTTATTACCCCGCCAACTCAAGCGCGGTTTATGCCGGCGTAAAATTTAAGTGGTAAAGTTTTAAAAATACGAGACAGCGACAATTAATTTAAAACGTCGCGCATTGAATAAAATCCAGACTTCTGAGCGCTTCCCCAAATACATGCGCGAATGGCACCTTTGGCAAAAATTTCTCGACTTGAAGCCTTGTGAGCCAACTCCAGCCTTTCACCTTCTCCAGCGAAAATCACGGTGTGATCGCCAATTACATCGCCACCACGTAAAGTGGCAAAACCAATTTCACCCTTGTTGCGCTTGGCTTCTTTGCCAACTCGCGCCATCACGCCAGAATTTTTTATGTCGACATTGCGTCCTTTGGCAACGGCTGAACCAAGAGATAAAGCGGTTCCAGACGGTGCATCAATTTTTTTGTTGTGGTGCATTTCAAGAATTTCCACATCAAAATCATCACGCAAAATTCCGGCCACTTTCTCGACAAGATTCATTAATAAGTTGACTCCAAGCGACATATTTGAAGACCAAATAATTGGCGTTTCTTGAGCATAGCTGGCGAATTTTTGCTTTTCTTCATCGAGGAATCCAGTGGTCCCGCATACTAAAACTTTTTTATATTGCGCGCATTTTTTGGCGATTTCGAGACTCAAGGCCGGTGATGAAAAATCAATCACCGCATCAGCTGATTGAACAAATTCATCAAGATTGGAAGTGGCAAAAATATGGTTTTTTTCAAAACCCAAAAACTCGCCTAGATCAAGTCCCTCAAGGCCAGAAGAAGACCTAACCAGACCCGAACTTAATTCAGCGATTGAATCTTGAATGATCAATGAAGCAATAGTGCGCCCCATTTTTCCAGAAATACCAGAAACTGCGATTTTCATATGAGATAAATAAAATGATTGATTAAAGTGATTTGCTTACTTTTACAAATTTTGCGAAAATTAACTTAATTTTCCAACTCAAAATTTAATATAAAATTTAAACTCTCCGACCCGCTTATATTCAACCCAAATATCTCGAAATTTTTCTTGCACTTGAGATAAATTCATGTTATAAATTCCTTACAAAATACTACCTATAAGTCTACTCAGCATTCAGAATTTAGGCTTGTTCACCAAATATTTAATTTAAAATGACAAATCAAAATACCATCGTGCCAGCAGTTGGCAAAGATATTCAATCAGTCTCGTTAGTTGGCGAAATGCGCAAATCATATCTTGATTATGCCATGAGCGTGATAGTTTCGCGCGCCATTCCTGATGCTTGCGACGGTTTAAAACCCGTTCATCGCCGTATACTTTTCGCTATGTATGAAGGTAGTTACGACTACAACAAGCCCTTCAAAAAATCCGCCAGAATTGTCGGTGAAGTTATGGGTAAATACCACCCGCACGGTGACTCAGCAATCTACGAATCTCTTGTTCGAATGGCACAAGATTTCTCAATGCGTGTGCCGTTAATTGATGGTCAAGGAAATTTTGGTTCGATTGATGATGATCCACCCGCGGCGATGCGTTATACCGAATCTCGTCTTGAAAAAATCTCGCACACCATGCTTGATGATCTCGACAAAGACACTGTCGATTTTATTCCAAATTATGATGGCAACGAAAAAGAGCCCAAAGTTCTCCCTGCCCGCTTTCCAAACCTCTTGGTCAATGGCTCGGGCGGGATTGCTGTTGGCATGGCTACCAACATTCCTCCTCACAATCTTGGCGAGGTTATAGACGCTTGTATAGCCTTCATCGAAAATAATGAAATTTCTATCGAAGACGTCATAAAAATCGTCCCAGGCCCAGATTTTCCAACCGGGGGAATTATTCTCGGCAGATCTGGACACGACTCAGCCTCAAAAACTGGTCGTGGCTCAGTGGTTATGCGTGGTCGCCACAAAATCGAAAAAAAATCGGGCGGTAAAAATTCAATTGTTATCACCGAAATTCCATATCAGGTCAATAAAGCCAAACTCGTCGAAAAAATTGCCGAACTCGTCAAAGAGAAAAAAATTGAAGGCATAACCGACTTGCGCGATGAATCAGATCGCGATGGTATTCGTGTTGTTATTGAACTCCGCAAAGATGCCATGGAAGAAGTTATTATCAATCAACTTTATAGCTTCACTGAGCTTCAATGCAATTTTAGCGTTAACATGTTGGCGCTAAATTATGGCCAACCCAAATTGATGAATTTACTTGAAGTAATCAAAATTTTCGTCGATTTCCGTTATAATGTTACCACGCGTCGGACCAACTTTTTGCTCAACAAAGCGCGCGATAAAACCCACATTTTAATTGGTTTGGCCGTTGCCGTCGCCAATATCGACGAAATTGTCGAATTGATTAAAAAATCTAAAGATGTCAATGAGGCTCGCGAAAAACTCCTTGCTCGCCCTTGGCCAGTCGGTTTGGTTGAAGCTATCATCAAATTAGTTCAAGACAAAGGTAATGTCGTAAAAGATGGCAATTTCTACTTCACCGAAACCCAAGCAAAAGCTATTCTTGAAATGCGCTTGGCGCGCCTTACCGGCCTTGAGATGGAAAAAATCCACGACGAGCTCAAAGCCTTGGCGCTTGAAATATCTGGCTATCTCGAGCTTTTATCCGATCGCACCAAAATGATGGCATTAGTTAAAAAAGAACTCATCGCCGTTAAAGACGAATTTGCCACACCGCGCAAATCAACCATCGAAGATTCTGAATTTGAGGTTGATATCGAAGATTTAATTCCCAAAGAAGAAATGGTCGTTGTTGCTACTATGAATGGCTACATCAAAAGGGTTGCCTTGTCTTCTTATCGCACTCAACGCAGAGGTGGCAAGGGTCGAAGCGCTATGGATGTGCGTGAAGAAGATATCGCTACCGATATTTTTGCTACCAATACCCACACTCCGATTTTATTTTTCTCGAGCAAAGGTAAATGTTATAAACTTAAGACTTACAAACTTCCACTTGGAACACCGCAAGCTCGTGGTCGCGCTCTAGTAAATCTTCTTCCACTTGAGGGTGACGAAAAAATCAGCACTATTTTAGCATTGCCTGAAAATGAAGAAAGCTGGAAAGATTTAAGTATCGTTTTTGCCACTTCAAATGGCGATATTCGTCGTAATTCAATGGATCAGTTCGTTGATATTCGTTCAAGTGGCAAAATTGCCATGAAACTCGAGGGCGATGAAGCTCTTGTTGGAGTGGCTCTATGCTCCGAAAAAGACGATATTTTACTTTCGACCAAAGATGGCAAATGCATTCGTTTCCCAGTTGAAAAACTTCGCGTCTTCCAAAGTCGTAATTCAACGGGTGTACGAGGAATTAAATTGGACGCCGGCAATAAAGTTATTGCTTTGTCAATCATTAAACACGCCAAAGAAGATTCTGAAATTAAAGATAAATATTTAAAAATTGATTTAGATCAAAGACTAGCATTGCGTGATGCCTTGATTCACAACAAAAAACTTACCGAAAATCCGCCTGAGGATTTACTGGCTCAACCTATGGAAATACCGCAAATTAAAGGAGCAGAGCTTGATCAAAAAACCATCGAAAAAATGGCAGTTGATGAAGAATTTATTTTAACCATCACCGCAAATGGTTTCGGAAAACGCTCTTCGGCCTATGAATATCGCATTACAAATCGTGGCGGATCGGGTATAACCAATATCATTACTTCAAAACGAAATGGATTGGTTGTGGCAAGTTTCCCAGTTGAAAGCAAGGATCAAGTCATGATCATCACCGACAAGGGCACTTTAATTCGCACTGAAATTGGCACTGTTCGTATTAGCGGTCGAAACACTCAAGGGGTAACTTTAATCAAAACTAAAGATGAAACCGTGGTTTCTGTGGCTAGAATCGCTAATACTGGCAATAAAGATGTCGATGATGCTGAAACCGGCGAAGAATCTGGTGACGATAATTCTGAACAAATTTCATCGACGCAAAATTAGTCGGGATTTATTTCGTTACAATTTTTACCATCAAAACTACATTAATAAAAATAAATCTAAAATTTATAAATTCTTTTCGAAACTATGCCTTCTATTGCCAAAAAATTATATTATTTATTTTTAGCATCTACTTCATTGTCGAATTCGATATTTGCTAGTAAAGAATGTAAATCGCCCACTCTAAATAGTGGTTTGGATTTAATTTTTTCTGGATCAGAAATTAGTGATTCAAAAACTTTTGATAATTATGTAGTAAAGGCAACGGGAGGAATGGTGGCAGAAGTTCATGATGATATTTTAAGAAGATTAGGGTTGGTCATCAAAGATGTTCCGCCATTAGAAAAAATAACTGCCAAAATTAAGCCCGATGGAATTAAGCCCGATGGAATTAATTCTGATGAATATTTAACAGATATTATTGGTCAAAGGCGACCAGAACAAAAGGTTGAAAATTTAGATAGAAACCAAAGATATGATTATGTTAAAGAAAATTGGCAAAGTTTTCTTAAGGCTTCCATGCTTGGGGTGGGCATCACTGACCTAATTTATAATCGAAATAATTTAGTTAAATTAAAAGATAAAATAACAGTTATAGATGTTGATGCAATGTGTTTGCCAATTATTCCATATGAGATTTTGTCTGAAGAACTTGGCATTAATAAAGATATTCAAAAAGATGAAGCAAAAAAATTTTTTGAATCCCCCGAATATCAAGAACTAAAAACAAAGAAACTTGAATTAATTGAAAATTGCAGTGGCAAAGATTCTGCAATTTATGATGAACATAAAAAAGCTTTTCTAAAAATTGAAAAACACATTAAAGATAACGCGGTATATTCACCAAAAGATTTTTATTTTGGTAACATCCGGAAAGTGTGGTTTGGCCAAAAAAATGATACA